>NZ_DASTTN010000119.1:0-7780 GCF_035760125.1 Flavobacterium sp. | reverse complement strand
CTTAATTATCCCAAATTCTATTTTTAAAAATATCAAATGTTTGTTTTAAATGTTGATTAATTAATAAAAAGAAAACAACTATAAGCATTATACTTCCCATAACCGTAAAGATTTCCATATTCGACAATAAAACCGATTGTTTTGAAACAGAACCGATAATTTGCTTCATACCTAATTTAGTCGCATCATCAATATTATAACCTTTTGTCATGAAACTTTTAGTCATTTGCTCGACACGCATTTGAGTCTCTGGACTCTCCGAAAGAACAAATTGCCTAAATTTTGTAAAATGTTTTCTTTGCAAAAAAACAGTCGTATTTTGAATTAGTGCAAACCCCATGACACTTCCCCAAAATCTTCCAGCAACCCCTGCGATTCCAGCAAACGGGGCGAAATGAGTAGGAACTGCAGAGACTGTAAACAATACCAATGGAACAAACAGAATTCCCACTGCCACTCCTTGCAACATATACGGAATCGCAATATCTGCCAAACTTATATCTGGAACAAAAAGAAAAGTAAACCAGAAATCAAACACAGCAAAAAGCAAAAACCCAATTACAAAAATAGTCTTAGAAGTGACAGATTTAGCCAAAAAGAGACCCGAGATAACCATACCAATTACATTCCCAATTACATTCAAATATTGAACATGCGCTACTCGGGATGGCTCCCAATTCCAAACTGTAAACATTGTACTGTGACAAATATTCAAAGTTGATCTGGCAATATAAAAGAGCACAGACAATAACAATCCAGTTCGAAAATTATCATAACGAAATACTCTCAAATCAAAAGTGGGTCGGCTAACATGTAATTGTCGGACAATAAAAAGACCTCCTGTTATTAGGGCAAAAATCAATGCCGCAATAATTTGAAAAGAATCAAACCAATACTTTTTTTCACCATAAACCATAAAAAAAGCACCACACAAAATAGCTGTAATCAGCAGGATGTAACTCGTCCAGTCTATTTGATACAATGGGATTTTTTTATGAAGACGACTATCTTTAAATGTAAACATAATAAGAGCCACTGATATAATTTCAAATAAAGCGGATCCATACGCCATGTATTTCCAATCATAATTTTCAAGAAGCCAGACCGCAATATTCATTATAAAAGGAGAAGCCAACATCAAAGCTCCATAATTAATTGTAAAACCAATAATTAAGGCATTTTTTGACTTAAACCTCGAAATCAAAAACTGCCTTAATGAAACTACAGGCAAGGCCATTACAATTCCTTCTACAATCCTTAAAATAATAAATAAAGAAAAATTTTCTGTGTAAGCAGTTAAGATAAACGTTAAGGCTGCCAAGCTATAGATCACAAGAAAATATTTTTTGGTTGGAAAAAAATTAAAAAAACGACTTTCAATCAATAATGTAGCCAAAAAAGTCCCATAGGTTACACACATCGAAAACTGTAAATCTTCAACTTCTACATCAAGAAAACTGGCAGCATAGGTCACATTGGAAGTATACACTCCCAATAAAATCATGGATTGCAACAAACAAAAAAATAAAATCGCAATAATGGCCCAATTGGGAACCCAAGATTTAAAAACAGTTACTTCTGACATCTGATTATTGGTGTTCAGCAATAATAGAAACATTCATACCAGCCCTAAGAAAATCAGTTTGCTTATCTGATTCCATCAGCTTTATTCGAACAGGAATTCTTTGCTCTATTTTAATGAAGTTACCCGTTGCATTATCAGGAGGCAATAAAGAAAAACGTGCTCCACTGGCAGGAGATAATGATTCTATTCTTCCTCTAAATTTTCTTTGATTTATCGCATCTGCATTCACTACAACTTCCTGACCAATGGACAAATATTGCACTTGAGTTTCCTTAAAATTTGCTGTAATCCACTTTTCTTTACTAACGATAGAAACTAAGGTCTGTCCTTCTTTAATCATTTGTCCTGGCTGAATTATTTTTTTTCCAACCCAACCGTCGTAAGGAGCTGTGATTACGGTATAAGAAAGAAAAAGAGATGCATTATCGACAATAGCTTTTTTGGACTGAATCACGGTTTGTGCTGTCGAAATTTTTGCCGAAGCTTCGGAGGTATTCAATGCCGCCGATTGAATCGTGTTTAGTATTTCTTGATAATGGGCTTTGGCTAATTCATAATCTGCTTTTACTTTCTCCAACTGTTGTTCTGTCGCCGCTTCCTGATTTAACAACCCTTGATAACGATTGTATTCTAATTTAGTTTTCCATACTTCTGTTTTAACAGCTTCCAATTGAGCTTGTCTTACCGAAGTTGTATTAGAAGTTGTTGCAACATTTTTTTGTATAACATTGATACTGCTTTTGGCATTTTCAACATCTGCCAATGCCATATCCAAATGAGCTTTATATTCTCTTTTATCCATTACAATTAAAGTATCGCCTTTGTGCACAAACTCATTTTCATCATAGCGTACTTCCTGAACATAACCCGTTATTCTGGCCATAATTGGGGTTACATATTGATCCACCTGAGCATCATTCGTTTCTTCATGATTTTTATTAAAAACATAAAACCAAATACCTAGAACAATTCCGCCTAAAATCAAAGTACTTGCAATTGCTGTGGTTAATCTATGAAATGTTCTATGAGCGTTTGACGTATTTTTTACTTTTACCATATAAACTTAAAACTAAATTATATTAAACTGAAATTATTATTTATTGAATAACCCTGCTGTATGAAGCAATTCATAGTGTTTCATAACAGCATCTATTCTAGTGGAAACTTTATTGAATTTCGCTTGCAGCAAAGCATTATCCGCATCAACCATTTCGGTAATTAACACCAATTGATTAAGATATTTCACTTTTATAATTCGATAATTCTCCTTTGCCAATTCCAATGCTTTCTCAGTAACCAAAAATTTGTCCAGTATCTCCTGATATTGGGTATGAGTTCTAAACACCTGATCTTCCATCTTATTTTTGACTCTCGTCGATTCATTCTCCTGTAATTCCACTTTTAATTTGGCAGCCTCCACCCGTGCTTTATTTTTGTATAAACCTGATAAATTATAAGAAGCTTCAACTCCAATTTGTCCAATGGTGTAGAGATAAGGACGATTCAAAGTAAACAACATATAGTCGGGATATTTTAAATTGTAATTTCCAAAGAAACCCACCTTAGGATAATAATTCCCTTTTATCATATTCAACTCCGTTTTTTTAACCTCAACTTCCCTACTTGCTATTCGCATCTCTTCATTTTGCATAGTTTCCTTCAAATAAAAGCCATAGTCTTTCAAAAGATTCGTTTCATCAAAAATAGCAGTTGTGTCAATACTTATTTCCTGTTCTTCTGGCAACTGCAATAGGGTTTTGAAGTCCTGAAGTGCAATTTTTATATTTTTTTTATTGGTCAAGGAATTCAATTCCCTGTCCGAAAGCTGTAACTCAGAACGCAGCACTTCATTTTTGGTTACAGTTCCAAAAGTCTTGAATGCTTTGACTTCCTTCAAGCGTTCCTGCTCTTCCCTAATGCTCTCGTCTATGATTTTTTGAAGTTCCATCATTTTGTAAATACCCAAGAATGTAGCTGCAACATCCAACTGAATGTCATTTTCGGTTTTTTCCAGCTTGATTTTAGCAATCTCGTTTTCCTGTTTCGCCTTACTGATAGCATTATTTATTTTATTACCCGCATAAAGTGGCATATCAAATTTGGTAACCGCATCATATATTACCGTTCCAGGTTCTGGAGTATAGGTATGCTTGTCCGTAAAAAAAGCACCTTCATATTCTGTTAAATCAGATAATCGAGAATACATTGCATTAAAATTAACCTCGGGCAAACGAAGGTTCTTTGTAACATCAATCTCTTTTTCGGAAATGCGCTGTTCGATATGTGACTTCTGAATGTCCATATTGTTTTCTTTTGCCATTTTTATGGCATCATTCAAAGAAATAGTCTGTTCTTTTTGTGCCTGAACAGATGTAACCCATTGAAATAAAAGCAATAAGAATACTAATTTTTGAGGGAATTTAATTTTTGATTGATCTGAAAAAGATCTTTTTTTGAGAAACATAAATTGAAATAAAGAATATTTTGCAAAGTTCTCTCATTTAATTCATGTTGTAAAATCAACGAAAGCCATAAATTTATTCATTTCGGACAAATTTAAAATCACTAAAAAAGGGCTCTTTTTTATTAAAATTACTGATTCGATAAAATAAAGTTTATTTTTTTCTCAATTCATTATTTTATCCAAAACAAAAAAAATACTTCTTCAATTTTATAGAAATTTTGGAACAAATAACTTTTTATTTTTTTAATATTTCGACTCCATTTATGTAATCAGATGGGCGTGCTCCTAAAATCTTTAAAAAAGTATTACTAAAGGTTGGAACACTATTATACCCAACGGCACGGGCAACTTCATTTACGGATAGTTTTTTTTCCAATAACAATTCTATCGCCTTTAATATTCTTCGAATGGTAAAATATTGAATAAACGACATTCCCAAATCTTTTTTAAACAAACGAGACAAGGAACGCTCACTAAATCCAAACCGTTCTGCCAAATCAGAAAACAAAATAGTTTCGGTCAGATTTTCATCTAAATGAACAATAATTTTATTAAGGCGAATATCTTTTGGAGATGGCAAAGCCAAAGGTAAATCGGTCAGACATACTTCAGGCAAAAGTGCTTTAATTCCATTAGCGATGACAAAATTCCTACTTCCCTTTTCTAGATTTCCATTCCATCGGTTCGTGAATAACATTATCTGCAGTAATAAATCATTTACGGGGTAAATTCCTTCCTTGTCATAAAAAGGATCTTCGTCCGAATCAATTGGAAAATACAAATTCCTCATCATAACATTTTCAGAACTAGTATTAATGCTATGTGCAATTCCTCGCGGAATCCATATAAAATGTCGGGCAGGAAGAAAATAGGTTTTAGTTTCAGTGGTAACATAGACAATTCCTCCTTCTGAATATAACATTTGAGCTTTGTCATGCTTGTGTGTAGGAATCAACAATTCTCCCATAAGATCATGATAACAATAGATACTTTTCCCATCAGTATCAACCTCTTTAATGTAATATTTATCCTCTAAATTTTTAGATGAATCCATTGCAATCGATTGGTTGTGTTTTTACTAAAAAATATAGTTGAGTAGAAATAACTTTCAAAGTTACAAAGACAAAGTTATTTCTGGACAAGAATACCTTTTATTATTCCAATATAAAATGGCTGTGGCAACCGACGGATTTACGAAAGCTTGAGACAGAACAACTCCAATAAATTTGCAATCAAAAAACAACAAAATAATTCATAATCATTCGTGCGTTAGAAATTATTTTAGTCAATCGCTATGAGTAACAATTGAAAATCCTCTCTATCTTTGCTTACAGAAACATACAAATAAATTAAAAACCCCATGGCTACATTTAGCAAACAACTGTCCTTTCGCTGGTCTGATTTAGACCCTAATTTTCATTTACGCCACAGTGCTTATTATGATTTTGGAGCACAACACCGTGTTGAAATACTAGCACAATTAGGATTAACATTAAGAGTAATGCAATCGGAACATATTGGCCCAATATTATTTAGGGAAGAATGTGTTTTCAGAAAAGAAATCAATCTCTCGGACGAGATTATCATGCAAACCAAAATGGCAAAAATGAAAGCTGATGCTTCACGCTGGTCAATTGTTCATGAGTTTTACAAAGAAGATACATTGTGTGCCGTTATTACTGTTGATGGTGCTTGGATGGATACCAAAATCCGTAAATTAGCTACTCCAACTCCACAAGTTGTTGTTGATGCCTTAAGTGTTTTTCCAAAAACAGCTGATTTTATCGCCCTGTAATTAATCAAAAAACTATCAAATATGTTCACAATTGCCCAAATAAAAGAAGCACATTCCAGAGTTAAATCAGGAGCAGACTTCCCTGCTTACATTCAGGATTTAATTACATTAGGCGTAAAAGGATATGATACCTTTGTTAACGATGGCCATGTAGAATATTTTGGCGCCGATAATTTTCGCGCTACAGCAAATGAAACGTATGACAATATAACGATTGCACCTTTTGCGAACAAAGAGCGTTTTATTGAGTTTCTTGTTATCCACCAAGAAGGGCAAACGGATTACCTTACTTTTTGCAATCATGCAGGACAATGCGGCATTGCAAAATGGAGCGTTGATATTATAGAAATGACCTGCACGTATTTTGACCAATCAGGAGCTGCCATTCTAATTGAAAAAATTCCGAGTTAGGTTTATAATACAATAAAAAAAGGTGGTTCAGAAACGAACCACCTTTTCAATAATACACAACTACAATTTAATTCAAATCAAAACGATCCAAATTCATCACCTTAGTCCAAGCGGCCACAAAATCCTTTACAAATTGATCTTGGGAATCTTGGCATCCATAAACTTCAGCTAGTGCACGAAGTTCCGAGTTAGAACCGAAGATTAAATCCACACGGGTTCCTGTCCACTTAATTGCACCAGTTTTACGATCACGACCTTCAAACATCTCTTGGGAATCTGAAGAAGCTTTCCATATCGTACCAAAATCGAGTAAGTTCACAAAGAAATCATTAGTCAATATCTCTGGACTACTAGTAAACATACCATGTTTAGACTGATCAAAGTTGGCATTAAGAACACGCAAACCACCAACCAATACTGTCATTTCTGGCGCAGTCAGGGTCAACAATTGTGCTTTGTCAACCAACATTTCCTCCGCCGAAACTGTGTATTGGGTTTTCATGTAGTTGCGGAAACCGTCAGCTTCAGGTTCAAGAACGGCAAATGATTCCACATCCGTATGATTTTGTGAAGCATCAGTTCTTCCTGGTGTGAAAGGAACAGTCACATTTTTACCCGCTTTCTCAATTCCGACACCTCCTGCCAAAACGATTAAATCGGCTAATGAAACCTGTTTTCCATCAGACTGAGCGCTATTGAATGCAGTCTTGATACCTTCCAGAGTTTCGAGTACTTTTGTCAATTGTGGTGGATTGTTCACTTTCCAATTCTTTTGCGGAGCAAGACGAATACGCGCACCATTGGCACCACCTCTTTTATCAGAACCTCGGAATGTTGATGCCGATGCCCAAGCAGTCGATACCAATTGGGAAACCGACAATCCTGATGCAGAAATTTTGGCTTTTAAAGCAGTAATATCATTGACATCAATTAATTTGTGTGTTACCGCTGGAACAGGATCTTGCCAAATAAGCACTTCCTTAGGCACTTCCGGTCCCAAATAACGTGCAATTGGTCCCATATCACGGTGTGTCAGTTTGAACCAAGCGCGAGCAAATGCATCGGCAAACGTTTCTGGATTTTCATAGAAGCGTCTTGAAATCGACTCATAAATAGGATCTTCTCTCAAGGATAGGTCTGTTGTAAGCATAAATGGCGCATGGCTTTTTGACGGATTGTGGGCATCCGGAACTGTACTGGCTCCTGCACCATTTTTTGGTCTCCACTGATGGGCACCTGCAGGACTTTTATATAATTCCCATTCGAAACCAAAAAGGTTTTCAAAATAGTTGTGACTCCACTTAGCAGGCGTAGTGGTCCACGCACCCTCTAATCCGCTGCTAATAGTGTGTTCACCATGCCCGCTTCCAAAAGTGTTTTTCCAACCAAGTCCTTGCTCCTCAATTCCCGCAGCTGCTGGTTCTGCACCAACGTACTGGTTGGGATCCGCAGCACCGTGTGTTTTACCAAAGGTATGCCCCCCAGCAATAAGTGCAACTGTTTCTTCGTCATTCATAGCCATACG
>NZ_DASTTN010000118.1:0-13675 GCF_035760125.1 Flavobacterium sp. | reverse complement strand
ATATCCAAAATGGTCTAACCCCACTATTTTTCCACTATCACCTATCAATCCTTCAAGGTTTACAGGAAGTCCAGCCGTAAGTCCGAAAACTAATTTTTCTTTAGGAATAATGCTTTCTTGGTACGATTTGGATTGCGATTTAAACAAGCCTTCGGAAATAATGGAAGCGATGTTTATTTTTAGATTATGTTCTTTTTCTAAAATTATTGCGGCATCGATAAGTGTCGAAACTTCAGATCCATTTGCGATTAAAGTGATGTCTGGATTTGCAATTTCTTTTACCAAATAACCACCTTTTTTGGCAGCTATTGCTTCCTGATATCTTGAATTGGTGGCAGGAATATCCTTTATGTTTTGTCTTGAAAGAATTAAGGCTGTTGGTGTTTTGGTGTTTTTCAAAGCCATATCCCAAGCCACTGAAGTTTCGGTAGCATCGGCTGGGCGTAACGCCAGCAAACTTTGGTGTCCAGAATGGTTTTTTACTTTCTCTAACAAACGCATTTGCGCTTCCTGCTCGATAGGTTGGTGGGTTGGACCATCTTCTCCCACACGGAATGAGTCGTGCGTAAGTACGTATTTCACAGGTAATTCTTGAATCGCAGCCAATCGTATGGCAGGTTTCATATAATCCGAGAATACAAAGAAAGTCGCCACTACCGGAATCACGCCTCCATGCAAAGCAATACCGTTGGCGATGGAAGTCATGGTCAATTCGGCAACTCCAGCCTGTAAAAAGGCGCCGTTGAAATCATTTTTTTGCAGTACCGATGATTTTTTCAAAAACCCATCTGTTTTATCACTGTTGGATAAATCTGCCGAAGACACGATTATGTTTTCTACGTTTTCCGCTAAATAAGCCAGCACTGCAGACGAGGCATCTCTAGTTGCTGCATTCGGTTTTTGAACTACGCTGCTCAAATCCAATTCGGGTAATTCCCCTGATAAAAATAATTGCATTTTTTTAGCTAACTCATGATTTTCATTTTCCCATTTGGCTATTTGTTGTTTTCTGAGAGAAGCTTTTTCTGTTTTTTTTGCTAGGATATTGTTATAATGCGCAGCTACTTCTTCAAAAATTGCAAACGGATCTTCTGGATTTGCTTTGAGATTTAAAAGCGTTTTGATATAATCTGCTTTAGTGTCCCCGATAGGTTTTCCGTGCAATTCACATTCTCCTTCATACATAGAACCATCGGCAGTAACGCAACCTTTACCCATGATCGTTTTACCGATGATTAAGGTTGGTCTGTCAGTTTCTTTATTAGCAGTGTCCAATGCTTCACGGATTTCCGAATGGTCATGGCCGTTGATGGTAATTACGTTCCAACCCCAAGCTTTGTATTTCATGGCAGTATCTTCGGAAGTCACTTCATCGGTCATCGAAGAAAGTTGTACATCATTAGAATCATAAAACATAATAAAGTTGTTCAATCCCAAATGTCCGGCGATCCTTCCTGCTCCTTGCGAAATCTCTTCCTGAATCCCTCCATCAGTGATAAAACCATATATTTTGTGGTCGAAAAGTCCTTTGAATCTTGCTCCAAGAAATTTGGCTGCGATGGCTGCACCAACACCCATTGCATGTCCTTGCCCTAATGGTCCCGAAGTGTTTTCGATTCCTCTCAAAACATCAACTTCAGGATGTCCTGGCGTTACAGAACCCCATTGTCTAAATTGTTGTACATCTTCTTTTTTATAGTTTCCTAATAAATAGTATTGTGCATACATCAAAGCCGATAAGTGTCCCGCATCCATAAAAAAGCGATCTCTAAAAGGCCAATCCATTTGAGTTGGGTCAAAATCTAAATACTCAGTGTATAAAATATGCATAAAATCTGCTCCTCCCATAGCACCTCCCGGGTGTCCTGAATTTGCTTTTTCTACCATAGAAATAGCCAGTGCTCTTATGTTGTCAGCGGCTAATTGGTCCATTTTGTGGTTCATAATTTTTAATTTGGTTGTAATAGTATTATTGATATTTCTACTTTTTTTGATTTTTATAAATCATTTTTAATAGGAGTGTTTCTTTTTTCCAATTCTTACTTAGAAACGTTTTTTGATTTAAAGTTAGGTAGCTTTTAATCAGTGTGCAATTTTAAATCGAATAATCGAGGTTTACTATTTCGTTCTGATTTCGATTTGCCTCATCAATAACTGACTATTTTTGAGAGAGTAAGAAAGAATAAAATAATAAGTGTAAAAAATACATTTGCAAATATAGCTAAATTTGTTTTACAATAACAAAAAAGAAAATATCATTTTTTAACTCCTAGCTTTAAACTATTTTTTCAGTAAAAAATAGTTGCGTTTCTTCATCATTGATGCTAGAGATTACTTTTTTGTCATAAATAAATAATTACATTCAATTTGAAAAAACATGAAATTACGAATTTGCCCCTCTTTTTTTTCGAATTTACCCCTTCTAGGCCTTTTAAATTAAGCTTTACTTTGCGTCTATAAAATACAATAATGCAGTGGTTTGTTGTTATTGATTTTGTAAATGTCTTTGGTTAGTTAGACAGTTTTAAAATTGCATGAATCTGTGAAATGGCATTTGGCAGAGAAATGTAAATATTTGTTTTTACACATTTATGCCCGAAGTATATCCTTTGGGTATAAATTTAACAAATACTTAAAATAGAGAAAATGTTTTGTGCTACTGTTTGAGTTTTGAATACTCTCAATATTAGCTTGCAGAAATAAAATTGGTTTATTCTTTATTTGGTTTTTGTATTTCTACAAGCTGAAAAAATAAGGCACATTTAAAAAGATTAAATTTAATAATGATTTTGAGTTTAAGTTTTGGTTCAAAATAAGAAGGCTATAATTAGCCTTCTTATTTTAAAATTGTGAAAAGTTTTTGGGTAGCTTTTTACAGTGAATTTCTAATAATCAAAGCACTTTTGTTTTCGATTTGTTCTTTTTTTCCAGTAAGAACCATTTGGGCCAGGAGTTTTCCCATGGCTGTAAAATCGGTGGAAATAGTAGTAATCCCATTAGAAACCACTTTTTTCAATGGGGTCTCATTGTAGGAAATGATTCCAAAATCAGTTCCTAATTTTAAGTTTTGTTGTCGGGCTTTCTCAATTACCCGAACCAAATCTCTGTCATTCGGGATGATGTATACGCCCCCAATGACTATTTCATTGTCCGAGAATTCGTTGATGATTTCATAATCTATGGCGTATTCTGAGCAAAAGTTTTCGAACCCAATTTTCATTCCTAGAGGTTCTCTAAAACCGGGGAAAATCATAATGAATTGTTTATACTTGTTTAATCTTGATTTTCCTTTATACAAGCCTTCAAAAATGTCTTTTTTATGGTTTTGATAAATGGCAGGGAATGATTTTAGCTCGTCATTGGTTTGATCTAGTATGATTACGTCATTTACTGGTAGGGTTTTTATCGATGCAGCTACATCTATTAAGTTGGTTGGCATAATGATGTATTTAGTATAATTTCCATTACTGTCATTTATCAATTTCTGAAAAACTTGAACATTGAAATGGTGGAAGAAAATATCAACCTGTACATTTTTTCCAATGTGCTTTAGAAATGAATTATAAATGTCTTCCTTAAAAATATTAAGCTCATCAAAGAGCAAAAATATCTTCTGTTTTATTGTGATTTCAACGCTTTTTACATAATATCCTTTGCCAGGAATGGCAAAAATAATTCCTCTTTTTTTGAGATCGTCGTAACCTAACAAGACTGTGTCGCGGGATAATGAAAAGGCCAAACAGACTTTATTTACTGATGGAAGTCTGTCTCCTTTTGTAAGTTTTTCTTCCTCAATTGCTTTTTCAATCGATTGAATTATCTGTTTGTATTTTGGAATGCCAAGGTTGTTTTGGATAGAAATTATTTTCATAGCTGAAGTTGATTTTTGCTCAAATATACAAAAAACTGGTAGGTACTGGTATTGAAGTGTGAATTTAACACATAATTTTGAATTTCATATTTCATAAAAAAACAATTCAAAAAAAGAATATATCTTATTTTAAGCAGGATTATATAATAAAAAAACTGCTTAATAAGAAATAAGTTGTTTTTTTCTTTTTTTTATAATTACACTTTGTAAAGCAGTTTTAATATTAAGAATGTCAAATAATTGACTTAAGAGTTGCCAAAAGTGGAATTTTCAAATTGAAAACATTTTTAGATAGTTTTAATTTATACTCTGTTAAATTGTCTATGATATATTTTAAAGAGTATAATGAAAGTTACAATTAAAGGTTTTAGTCTCTTAGTATACAATAGTTTCTTTTATAAAATATAATGAAGTATGATTCAGAATTCGAATAGAAAGAACCCAAAATTACCCAAAATTAATATTTAGAATACCCAATGCATGAATCAATAACTAACCCAAAATCAATTTAATTAAACAAAAAAGTATGAAAACAATTTACAAGAAGTTGTTATTTTTATTTCTCCTGCTGCCATTTTGCGCTTTTTCGCAGAATGTTGTGAAAGGGACAGTTCTGGACAGTGGTTCTGGACAGCCCATTTCTGGAGTAAATGTAAATGTGCAAGGCGTCTCCAATGGCGTTTCAACCGATTTTGATGGAAAATTTCAAATCTCAAATGTGAAGGCAGGCGATAAAATCGTCTTCTCATTTGTTGGATACAAAAATGAAATTATAACCTTCAATAACCAAAAATCACTTAACGTAAGTCTTATAGGGGAAGCCAACCAACTTGTTGAAGTAAAAATCAACGTTGGTTATGGTTCTGTGAAAAAGAAAGATGCAACCGGATCTGTTGTAGCTTTGGGAAGTAAGGAATTCAATAAAGGAGCCAATGTGACTACCGAAGATTTGTTCAAAGGCAGAGTTGCTGGTTTAACTGTCAATTCTACCGGTGCTCCAGGTTCTAAATCTGAAATGAGAATTAGAGGTGGAAGTTCCCTTTTTGCGAGTAATGATCCACTTATTGTTGTTGATGGATTACCATTGGACAACAATACAAACATTGGTTCATCTTCTTTCTTGGCATCGTTGAATCCAAGTACTGTGGAATCGATCGCTGTATTGAAAGATGCTTCTGCAACGGCTATTTATGGTTCGCGTGCATCCAATGGTGTAATCATTATTACGACCAAAAAAGGTAGTAAAACATTAGCAATTGACTACAATGTGCTTTATGGAGCTGGTAAATTGGTGAATACTGTTGACGTTTTTAGTGCCGATCAATTCCGTGCTGTTATTGCAGATAAAAGACCAAACGATGTTAGCAAATTGGGTAATGCTAATACCGACTGGCAAAAAGAAATTTATAGAAGCACTGGGTATGTAGATCAGAATTTATCGGTAAGGGGAAATCTTTTTGATATTCTTCCGACAAGTTTGACTTTGGGAAATACTGATCAGCAAGGATTGAGGCTAACGAATACTTTCAAAAGAAATACTGTTGGATTGGTAATGAATCCTACTTTTTTAGAGAATCATTTGAAATTAAAACTAGCTGCAAATTATGCTAATGAAAAAAACAGATTCACTGATGGAGTGGAAGGTGCAGCCATAGGATTTGATCCAACGCAACCTGTTAGGGTTGACGGGGCACCTTACGGAGGTTTCTTTGAATATACTTCGGGAATCAATAGTGACGGTAAATATCCATTAATTTCTACTGCAGCCAGAAATCCAGTTGCACAATTGCTGATGACTAATGACAGAGGAACCAGCAATAGGTTTTTTGGAAATTTTGAAGCCGATTATAAATTTCATTTTCTGCCTGAATTAAGAGCGGTTGTCAACGTTGGGTTTGATGAATCGAATGGAGAGAGAAGAAGATTGGTTGGAGCTGATGCAGGTTCTGCACCATCAAATGAAAATATTCCTTATGGTACAGATGAATTTACCAAAGCTACCAAGAGAAATAAATTATTGGACACCTATTTGGCCTACAATAAAATTGTGAGTGATTTTAATTTTGATGTTACTGCGGGTTATTCGTACCAAAAATTTGAAAGTAATAAATACGAAACTGGTAATATTTTGAATCCAGATTTGCCTTCTACTTTTCCAGAAACCACTATTGATACAGATGTAGTTTTACTTGGATTTTTTGGTAGAGCCAACATCAATTTGAAAGATAAATATTTATTGACTTTGTCTTATAGAAGAGATGGTTCTTCAAGATTTGAAGAAGACAATCGTTGGGGTAATTTCCCGGCTGCAGCTTTTGCCTGGAAAATGAAAGAAGATTTTTTAAAGGATAGTGAAACGGTATCTGACTTGAAATTAAGAGTGAGTTATGGTATTACAGGACAGCAAGATATACCTGAACCAAATGGTTATTTGGAGAAATATGAAATAGGTGGAGGAAATTCACAATACTATTTTGGACAAACTGCAGTTCCGGTTGCTTTATCCAGCAAAAGAACCAAAAATTTAAAATGGGAAGAAACGGCTATTTTTAATACAGGACTTGATTTCGGAATTTTAAACAATCGTCTCTCTGCATCTGTAGATGTATATGCTAAAGAATCAAAAGATTTATTGGTGAATGCAGCTATTTCAGATGGAAGTAATTTCTCGAATCGTGTGTATCAAAACGTAGGTTCTTTTACAACAAAAGGGATTGAGTTAAGTCTTAACGCTATTTTGTTTCAAAAGGAAAATTTCAATTGGAATGTGAATTTTACCGCTTCAAAATTTGAAAGAAGAATTAAGGATTTGGTTAATAATACTGATATTTTATTGGGAGACAATATTGCTGGTACTGGAACACCGGGTCAAATTTTTAGCGAAGGCTATGCTCCTTACTCGTTTTATGTTTACAAACAATTGTACGATACGGCTGGAAAACCAATCGATGGCGCTTTTGCCGATATCAACGGAGATAATATTAAAAATAATTCGGATAAATACATTTACCATAATCCGGATCCGGATGCGACTTTTGGATTTGCTTCGACTATGAATTATAAGCACATCGACTTCTCTTTCAATTTGAGAGCTAGCATCGGTAACCGAATTTTCAATGCAGTTGACGCTTCCAGAGCACAATATGATTCTATGGAAAACGGTGGAGTGTTAAGTAATGTTCCTTCATCAATTTTAGATACTGGTTTTCAAACGACTTCAACTGTAGTGCTGTCTGATATTTATATTGAAGATGCTTCTTTCTTAAAAATGGATAACATCACTTTGGGCTATACTTTTACTAATTGGTTAAATGATAAAGCTACGTTAAGAATGTCAACAGGAATTCAAAATGCGTTTGTAATTACAAAATACAGCGGATTGGATCCTGAAATCACAAACAACGGTGTGGACAAAACCATTTACCCAAGACAACGCTCTATTTTGTTTGGTCTTAACATCAAATTTTAAAAAGAAAATCATGAAAAAATATATATTTATTTACATTTTAGCATTGACAACTGTATTTCAATCGTGTACAGATGACTTGAATGTAGTGTCTGAAGACGATGATGTTTTGTCTTCGGATGCCTTGTATACTTCGCCAAATGGATATGAAAAAGCTTTTGCCGGAGTGTATGGAAATCTTACTTTGACAGGAGTTATTGGTCCAAATAATTCTTCACTGGAAGGAGTTGATGCTGGTACAAGTCAGTTTACCAGATGTTTATTGTATTTACAAGATTTAACAACAGACGAATTGGTTTGGAGTTATGAAGCAGATGAAGGAACTGCCGAGTTGCAAAGAAACATTTGGACTGCTTCAAATCCTATCATTTTGGGAATGTACAGTAGAACAATGGCTTCGGTGGCTTATTCCAATGAGTTTTTGCGTCAAAGTACTCCCGAAAAATTACAATCAAGAGGGATTACTGATGCTGCAAGATTGGCCGATATTGCTCTTTACAGAAAAGAAGTTAGAGTATTGCGCGCTTATGCGTATTATAATATGATGGATTTGTTTGGTAAAGCAGCAATGTATACCGAAAATGACCCGATCAATTATGCAGGTCCAGAATTCGATAGAAAACAATTGTTTGATTTTGTTGAATCAGAATTGTTAGCAGTTCTTCCAGATTTGAAAGCAGCACGTACCAATGTTTACGGTAGAGTAGATCAAGGTATGGCTAGAATGATTTTGGCTAAAATTTATTTGAATGCGGAAGTGTATATTCAAGCTAATCGTTACAATGATTGTGTTGATCAATGTAAAGCGATTATCGCAGGTGGGTATTCTTTGAAACCAAATTATTTAGACAATTTTAAAGCTGATAACAATACTTCGCCAGAGATGATTTTCGGAATCCAATCAGATGGTGTTGTTTCTCAAAACTGGGGCGCGACTACAGTATTGACTAATGGTCAAATTGGAGCTTGGGAAAATAATGGTGCCGATTTTGGTATCGGAGGATGGAGTGGAGCACTTCGAATAAGAAAACAATTTGTGCAAAAATTTGACGGTGGAAAATTCAATCAAGATACCCGTAAAACTATTGGTACAGGTGTTCAAGGAGATCCGTCAAAACAAAGAATAATTGATATAGCAGATATTGGAGTGAAAACACAAGGGTATATTTTGTCTAAGTATTCGAACAAAACTTCAACTGGTGTGAATGGAAGCAGTTCTACTTATGCAGATGCAGATTTTCCTTTATTCAGATTGGCTGATGTATATTTAATGTATGCCGAAGCAACATTGAGAGGCGGTAACGGAAATGCTACTCAGGCATTGACTTATGTAAATGATTTGAGAGAAAGAGCCAATAACGGTTCAACAGTTGGAAACATTACTGCAGCCGACTTGACTCTTGATTTCTTAATTGACGAAAGAGCCCGTGAGTTGCACTGGGAGGCGCATCGTAGACAAGACTTAATCCGTTTTGGTAAATATACCGGTGGTTCATACAACTGGGCTTGGAAAGGAAATGCTTCTACAGGGATTTCAATTCCATCGCATATGAGTCTTTTTCCAGTTCCTGTTGGGTCGCTGGGAGCTAATCATAACTTAACTCAAAATACAGGTTACTAAAAAATCCACTAACATTATAAAACATAAAAACATGAAAAATATATTCAAATATTTTATAGCATTGGCCGTTATTCTAGGTATGTGGTCGTGCGAAAACGAGGAAAATTTCTTGATATTGGAGCCTCAGGCGGCAGATTTCGCAATTATTACTCCAGATACTGGCGCTAAAATTGAATTAAATGATGCTACTCCAAACAATACTGCTCTTACATTAACTTGGGAAGCTGTGAGTTATGGTACACCAACCATTGTGAGTTATACAGTTCAATTTGCGGCAAGCAATACTGAGTTTGCGGCTCCTGTGGATATTTCTACTTTGACTACTACGCACGCTACAATGAGTGTTTCAGAGTTGAACACAAAAGCTTTAGATTTAGGATTACTTCCAGATGTTGACGGAACTATCGATATTAGAATTAAGTCAACTGTTGGTACTACAGGTTCTGAACCAAAATATTCTACTCCTATAACTATCGTTGTAAAACCTTATCAAGGAGTTTTTCCAACAAAAGATTTGTATTTGATTGGTCCTGGAACTTCTGCGGGATGGGATGCAAATATGGCTGTTATGCCAATTTTCAGAGATCCATTAGTTCCTGAAAAACAATATTATACAGGTTATTTTAATGCTGATGGATTTAAATTGCTTGAGCAAACTGGTTTTTGGGCTCCAATGTATGGTGCTAATGGAGATAAAGTTCAATACAGAGCTACAGAAAGTGATGCAGATCCAGGACTTTTCCCAACTACTGCGGCAGGGTATTATACTTTTGCAATTGATCTTAAAGCATTAACCTATACTATTGCTCCTTACACAGGAACTATGCCAACTTATACCTCAGTTGGTATAATTGGTGATGCAGCTCCTTTAGACAATTGGGTAACTAGTGTGCCTATGACTAAGTCAGCTTTTGATGCTCATATCTGGAAAATCACTTATACATTTACAGCCGCAGGGAAATTTAAATTTCTTGCCGACACTACTTGGATTGGTGATAGTGCTGGAGCTGATATTCATGTTGCTGCTGGTAAATACGATATCTGGTTCAATGATATCGATCAAAGATATATTCTTATTCCTGCACTATAATTGTAAATACTTATAAGATTTATGTTAAAACTAATATGTGTCTTTAAATAGTGAAGAGAACCTCGAATAGTAATATTCGAGGTTTTTTTATGGTAGTAAAATCAGTGAAAATAATAGTATTCCCATCGGGAATAACTTTTTTAATAGGGTTCTATATAGGAAATGATTCCAAAATCAGTTCCTAATTTTAAGTTTTGTTGTCGAGCTTTCTCAATTACCCGAGCCAAATCTATGTCATTCTGGATGATGTTAACGCTTCAATGATTATTCCATTATCGGAAAATTCGATAATGATTTCATAATTTATGAAGTTTTTCAAATCCAATATTCATTCCTAATGGCTTCCTAAAACTAGGTAAAATCGTAATAACTTTTTATGCTTGTTTTGTCTTGTTTTTCCTTTTTATACAGATCTTGATAGATGTTTTTTTGTGATTTTGATAAATTTTGGGAGAGTAATTTTAATTTATAATTGATTTGATTGATGATGATTACGTCATTTACTGGTAGGGTTTTTTATAACTGCAATTACATCGTTAGAGTTTGTTAATAAAGTAATGAGGTTGGTATAATTTCTATTACTTTGATTTATACATTTCTAAAAAATGGAAATATTTAAATGGCGGAAAAGAATACCGGAAGAGACATTTTTTTGAATGGTTTTTAAAAATGAATTATAGATATCCTCTTTGAAGATTTTAAGCTAGTCAAACAGTAATAAAATTCTCTGTTTTATAATGATTCCAGTACTTTTTAAATAATTTCCTTTGATAATGAAGGCAAAAATAATTTCCTTTTTTTGAGAATGTTGTGTCCTAATGTGACTGTATTACGGAATAATTAAATAGCCAAAAAGGCTTTTTTCGTGGATTAAAGTCGGTTTTATTTTGTAAGATTTTATTTCTTAATTTATTTTTAGGTCAATTTGACCATATGTTTGTATTTTGGATTATCAAGGTTCTTTTTCGTAGAAATTATTTTCATATGAAAAGCTAGTTTTTAGCCAAATTTATAAAAAACTGGTGGGTACTGGTATGTAAAATTGTTTTTGTAACTGTAAGTTTGCTGTAATATCAAATAATTTAAGATAAAAAAACTAATATCGTAATTTTAATTAACTATTAATATTAAATATTTATATTTTATTCGCAATAAGTGACTGCTACTATGAATGTTTTTTATAACCAAACTCAATTTAATAACCAAACTATTTTAAAACTATGAATTTATGAAAAAGAAAAAGAATGTTAATAGAATGAAAAATTTAAGATCTTTCATTACATCTAAACTCGCACTGTCGATTTTTATTTTGACGTCGTGTATTAGCATGCAGGCTCAGAATACTATTACAGGAACACTTCGAGACAGTAAAACAGATCAAAAAATTGTGGGTGCTACTGTTTCTGTCAAAGGAACTACGAATGGAACCATTACAGATTTTGACGGAACTTATAAATTAAATGTGACGAATGCAAAAGATATATTAGTTTTTACATACGTTGGATATACTACCATTGAAGAAGCAATAAATGGTAGAGATGTTATTGATGTTTCATTAAAAGAAGAAAGCAATGCTTTAAATGAAGTAGTTGTTATAGGTTACGGTAGCGTAAAAAAAACTAGTGCTACTGGTGCTATAGCTAGTTTGAAAGCCAAGCAACTGGATGCTCAAAGTAATACCAACTTAGGTAGTGCAATTCAAGGTAAGGTTGCAGGTGTTTCTGTAGAATCTGCAGGAGGTGGTCCAGGTTCTGGAACTAGAATTCAGATTAGAGGAGCAGGTTCATTAAATAATAACACTCCTTTGATTTTGGTAGATGATATTCAAGTTGCATCTATGAATAGCTTGAGTCCAAATGATATTGAATCAATTGAAGTTTTGAAAGATGCCGCCGCTGCCGCAATTTATGGTTCGAGAGCTGCAAATGGTGTAGTTATTATTACAACTAAGAATGGAAAAAAAGGGGATATAAAAGTTACTTTAGATGTATTTGGTGGGGTTGCTAGTGTGACAAAACAATTAGATTTATTGAATCAAGAACAATGGGCAAAAGTAAGTAATGCGGCATATGCTGCAGCTGGAAAAGCACCATTGGATATTGCTCTTAATCCTGAAGTGGGTGGAGCTGGAGTTAACTACCAAGATGAAATTTTTAGAACTGCACCTACTCAAAATTACTCTTTAGGTTTTCTAGGAGGATCGGATAATTTAAAATACAGTATGTCTTTAAACTATTATAATCAAGAGGGTGTGATTAAAGAAACAAATTACGACCGTTTCAACATGAGAGTGAAATCAGATTATAAAAAAGGGATATTTAAAATTGGAGAAACAATTTTGTTAACCAAAGAAAAAAGAAAAGAATTGCCTGGTATTCCTGGACAAGGAAGAAATGTTCTTGGAGCAGCCATTACTATGATTCCAGGTTTTGCCATTTATGATGAAAATGCTATAGGAGGATACGGTGGAGCCTCTGGTTCTGTGACTGATATTTTTAATCCAGTAGCGGCATTAAATCTTTTTGATGTAACAAGTGATACTTACCAAGCTTTATTAAATACATATGTTGAAGCTAGTTTTTTCAAAGATTTTAAATATAAATTAAATGTTGGGGCAACTGTATCAGAATACAAAAGAGATAATTATACTCCACGTTATGAGGTGGGTGGATTCTTTAAAAATTTAGATAACGATTTGTCTCATACAGATGAATTTAATCTATACACTCAGGTAGAAAACACATTGAATTATACAAAATCTTTTGGTAAGAATTATGTGAATGCTTTGGCTGGATATACAATTTATAATAATGGTTTCAAATCAGTAGTAAGTTCTGTTAGTGGAATACCTGATAATATTTATGTGCTTGCAGGAGCGGTACAGCCAGCTGTAACTGGTTATAATTTGGAGAATAATTTAGTTTCATATCTAGGGCGTGTGATATATTCTTATGATAATAAATATACGCTGTCAGCTACTGTTAGACGTGATGGCTCGTCTAGATTTAGTCCGGACAATAAATGGGGTAATTTTCCTTCTGTTTCTGCTGCATGGGGTATAGGTAAAGAAACATTTTTTACTAATCTAAAGACCCCAATTACAGATTTGAAATTACGTGCTAGCTATGGTGTATTAGGAAATCAAGAAATTGGAGATTACCAATATTTAGGATTAATTACTTCTGGTATAAGTTATGGAGTAGGAGAACCAAATACTTTATGGAGTGGAAATATTCAAACAGATTCTCCAGGAGTTGGTTTAAAATGGGAGTCTACAGAAACTGCCGATTTTGGTTTAGATCTTGATTTATGGAATGGAAAACTACAATATACTTTTGACTATTTCAATAAACAAACCTCTGACTTACTTTTAAGAGTGCCAATTCCATTGTCTGTTGGGTCAAATAATAATCCTTATACAAATGCTGGAAATGTAACTAATAAAGGATATGAAATGAGTTTAACTTACAATGAGAAAATTGGAGAGTTTAATTTCAATGTGACTGGTAATTTTTCAAGTATCAAAAACAACGTTGACGAACTTAGCACAGGAAGCCAAGTATTAGAAGGAAGTGGTGGTTCATTTCATGGTGCTCCAGTAACATACAGTAAAGTTGGTTACCCAAT
>NZ_DASTTN010000117.1:0-14517 GCF_035760125.1 Flavobacterium sp. | reverse complement strand
TAAAGGGAATAGTTTGAGTGTAAGTCTAAGAGAAAACCCTTTGTTTGATAACAGAATCATTTCTTTGGTTAAAGTAGCGGAAGAAACCAACCAAACGGAATATGTTTTTAAGCAACTAAGCGAACAATACAATCAAGAAGTAGTTCAACAGTCCAAAATTATGACTACTGTTTTGGAACCTTTGATTATTCTCTTTGTAGGAGTTCTTGTCGCTGTTTTGTTGGTTGCCATGTATTTGCCAATGTTTCAACTTAGTAGTGCAATTGGGTAAGGAATTGTTGAAAAGTAAAGAATAGTAACCAATTTGTTTTTTCGGGCGTGACTTCAGAGCATAATTTTTAAGAAATATTTTTTTATAAATAGTAATAGTCATTAGAATCCACTTCGGCTTAAAAGCGTTGAGCTTGAACAGAATCCAACTCGATTCAGTCTAAAAGCACTGCATATTGACAGAATCTGATCAAGTTAACAAAATCCTGCATATTTGGTAATGTTTAAGAATAATTGGTACCATTGGTTTATACCTCTAATGTGTTCAAAAAAAGAAAAAAATCCCTGAAAGTTAAAGTGGTAAAAGATTTGCAATATTGCTTATCCTTTTTGTTTTAATAATTCGTAAAAGAAATAGAATGAAGAAAAAGGATTTAAAAGTGAATGCTACCAGCTGCGAAATTTTACAAATTTTATAGGTATCAGTACTCGATTAAGACATATGTGAATGAACTACTTATGAAATAAGATTGCAGCAATGTTAATATAGTTAATTTTAATAAGCTGATCTTCTATGTGTTGTAAATTTGTTAGGAAAAATTTTAAAAAAATTATTAATTTTTTGTTAAAAAACAAAAATGTTTTGATAATATTGCATTTTTTCAAGAAAATGAAAAAAATATCTTAATAAATAATTAACCAAAATGAAAATCAATTTAAAAACCCCCATTAAACTTCTATTGTGTTTTTTTTATTTGACACAATCGATGATTACCGTTGCCCAGTCAACCATTTCGACTGTTGCCCCGCAATTGACATTACCTTCCCCAACCGCGTTCAGTATGATAAAGTATACTGATGCTCCAATAAATATTTCAGGTGGAAGACCAGACGTAACTGTACCAATTTACACGATTAGTGAGCCCGGCATAACAGTCCCGGTCAATTATAATTATGGGGCAGGGGGGATTAAAGTAGATGAAGTAGCCTCTTCCTATGGCTTGGGCTGGAATCTTACAGCCGGAGGATCCATTACCAGAGTTGTACGAGGTATTATGGACGAAAGCGCACGTCCAAAACGAAAAACTGATTTTGATGATATGTCGGTACTGATTGGTGCGGCCAGTATTCCCGATATTGGAACATTAAGAGTTGCTGCAGGTAAGGGAACTGACTACGGTTGTGAGTACTTTGGGATTAGGGGTTATAATAAGTATAATGGAGGTGCGACCTCTGAAGATTTAGAACCAGACGTATTTTATTTTAACTTCAATGGTTACTCCGGGAAGTTTATGTTTCAAAATGGATTATATTCGGGTGATGGGGCTCCTGTTTTTTTTCCAAAAAGGGATGATATAAAAATTAGCAAGGTTTTTAGTACGGATTCTCTATACCCAAATAGGGCAGACATCAGAAGAATTATAAAAGAATGGGTACTCACAACTCCTGATGGTATTCAATATTACTTTGGACAAAACAACCTTAGAGAAATTAATTTTAACTTCATTTATAATACGGAACCTGTAACTGATAGAAAAGAAGAAGTAACGGGCTGGTTCTTAACCAGAATTTACAACCCCGTGACTAAGGAGGAGGTAACCTTTACCTATAGCCAGCACAATTATTCGTACAAATATACAACAGATGAATTTTATGCTAGAGCAGAAACCAATTATGACCCTTGCTTCAAAGATGCTAAGTTGACAATGCTTTCACTTCAATCAAATATTGGTATAGCTGGCGTAAAAACCTATGTATTGAGCGAGATTAATTCGAGTAAAATAAAAATTTCCTTTAAAGGAACCGCCAATAGGGAGGATGTAGACAAATACGATGTGTTGACAAGCGAGACTTATGATAATGCCAATGTGATTGACCAAATTGAAATTTTGGATAAGTGGCACAATAAAATAGTGAAGAAATTCGATCTCAATTATTCCTATTTTATTTCAAGTAATCAAATTTCTTCTTACTTGACTACTTATGGGACGAGTAATGATTACAAACGGTTGCGTCTAAATAGTATCTCCGAAAAAAATATAAATAGCGAAGCTTTGCCTCCTTATGTTTTCACTTATTATGATGAGTCGACATCTTTAACCCTTCCCAGAAGACTTTCATTTGCAAGGGATAATTGGGGATATTATAATGGTGCGCTTGGAAATGTTAGATTGTTATCAACATGTAATTTGCCGGCCGACAGAAGTTCTAATACTAATTTAGCAAAAGCATTTATGCTACGAACCGTGCAATATCCAACGGGGGGAACACATTCATTTGAATACGGTTATAATGCGGGGTTGCGTTTGGATAAAGTTTCGATTAAGGATATCAATACTAACACTCTGATCGAAAATAAATATGCTTATGACCAAGGTACATTGCTAAATATTAGCAATGACCATAGTTTTAGGGATCTGGGGCAAATTGCGGATGTTACGGTCATTGCTGAAAATACATACGTTAGCTATTGCGAAACAGCAATCCCTACTTCTGACCCCGCATATGCTCCATTCGGATATTATAATAATACCAAATATATGCAGGCAAATTCTTCCTTTGTCCCACCCAATACTGGTACAACCTATAATCCTTTTATTGTATTATCTTCGGCACCTATCTTATCTACGCAAGTCGCAAATTATGCATCTCCCATTTATGGTTATGTATCGGTAACCAATTTGGAAAATAATGTGCCAAAAGGGAGGAAGGAATATGGCTTTAATAGGCCCAGTTATTTAAGTGCTGTAGATAAATATCCTACGATCCCCGAAGAAAACAGCTTGTATGGAAAACCCACTTACGAAAAGTGGTATGATGCCAATAATACTCTTTTAAAAAGTGAAATATACGAATATCAGGAAAACACAGATTCAAGACGGGTACCGGGAGTAGTATTCAGTAAAAGTAATTGTTGGTTAAATACAACAGGCACGAGTATAACACCTCCCTACACAGGGGATATATTGTTTTATCGTTTTTATGATTTAACCTCTAAATCATATCTGCTAAAAAAGAAAACAATAACAGAATATTTTGGCGGACAGACTTTGGTAAATACTGAAGATTATACATATACTTCTAATAATATTAATGATTTGCCAACACAAATATCACGTACTGATGCTAGTGGAAGCATAGTAGCTGAAACCAAAAAATACTCCAGTCAATTAAATGGTTCAAGTGTTCCATTATCAAATCTTTATACCGCTAACCGACTGCAGGAATTAATTGAGACGAAAACCACAAAAGATGTAAACACCATTAGCTCCGCTAAAAAAGAATTTAATGTCTTTTCTGCGGGACCAACGATGCCTTCCATAATTTCTTCATCCAAAGGAACTAACGCGTTAGAGAGTGAATTACAGTTTTTATTTTATGACGAGAAGGGAAATCCTCTTGAATTTATAAAAACAAATGATGATTTTAGGACGGTAATGGTGTGGGGCTATAATAAACAATATCCCATTGCGGAAATAAAATCAAAATCAACTACTTATGCTTTTTTTAGTAGTTATGCCACGACTTTACAAAATCTTTCCAATTTAGACAAAGACGCCGTTTCAGAGGCAAATCTAAGAACTGAGCTCAATAAATTAAGGGTGACATTTCCTAATGATATGATCACTACCTATACTTATGATCCAAATGTTGGGATCACGAGTGTGACAGATCCCAAAGGATATACGATGTATTATACCTATGATCTTTTTGGAAGATTGGAATTTGTGAAAGATGCAGATGGCAATTTATTGAGTAAAAATGAATATCACTATAAAAACTAATTGGATATAAAAATGAAAAAATTAACCTTATTATTGTTGTCACTATTTCCAATTTTAGTATTTAGTCAAACCCAAACCGAAAATTACATAAAATCAACAACCTATTTAAACCAATTCAAGGGAACCTACGCTAATTATTCACAAAGTTTAGCACTAACCGATTTAATTTACTCCGGAGGAGGTGGAGGCGGTGGTTCGATAACCATCACCAATAATATTTTAACAGTCAGTTTTAGTGGATCTTGGTCCCAAACAGCGATGAAATTGGGAACAATAAAGGCCTTGGCGGTTACGCCTGTTTTGCCCAAAATAGAATTGGGGCCTATACTTGCTTCGGGTGTCCAGACCGGGTATTTTGCAAAAATTGAAAATAACAATTTAATTTTTTATTCCCCATTTTTTCTAAGTGGAACAACTACAACCCTATCGGCGCCAATAGCCGGCGGGGCTCCGGGAGTGAGTTTTAATGTGTCGGCCAGTAATCCCTACAGTTGTGTTGGCGGAGGCGGAGGCGGAGGCAGCAGTACGCTGGCGGTGAGTAACGGTGTTGTCAGTCTAAATGTTGGGGCAAGCTGGTCATCAACCTGCAATCTGAAGTTGGGAAACATCGTGGCGCTTCCTGTGGGGGTGAGTATTGCCAACATGGAACTGGGTATTATAAAAGATTTTAACGGATTAGAAACGGCGTATAGGGCAAAAATTGAAAATAACTGGTTAGTATATTATGCCAGTGTAGCCATTCCTGCCTTGCCTTCGGCCGGGAGTTTGAGTTTTACTTCGAATCTGGAAATCAAGTCAGAAAGCATAACTTATATAGACGGCTTAGGGAGACCAAAGCAGAATATAGCCATCAAAGCATCCCCTTCGTCGCTGGATATCGTTACCCATATTGCCTATGATTCTATCGGAAGACAAAAAAGGGATTATCTTCCCTATATGGAAACTATCGGAACGTTGGGTTCCTATAGGAGTAATGCGCTTGTGAATACCAATAACTATTACATATCGAACTTCGCTGCTGATATTAATAGTGCTAAACCTAATCCGTTTTCTGAAAAAAAGTTTGAAGCATCCCCTTTGAACAGGATTTTGCAGCAAGCTGCACCCGGCAACGATTGGTCCTTGTCAAACAATCACACCGTTAAATTCGATTATCTGGTTAATACGGCAACAGATACTGTCAGATTATATAAAGTAGGTTTTGTGGTGAATGCTGCAGCAGAAACAGTACCTACTCTGCTTTATGATTCCAACTACGAAATTGGCAGATTGTATAAAACCATAACAAAGGATGAGAATTGGAAAACAGCTGATGGGAACAATAAAACAACCCAGGAGTTTAAAGACAAGGAAGGCCGTCTTGTCCTTAAGAGAACTTTTAATGGTGGGATAGCGCACGATACACAATACGTATATGATGATTTTGGAAATCTTACCTATGTACTTCCCCCTTTGGTAAACAGAAAAAAATTATTAGATATTGTACCGTGCTCCACAACTACAGGATATGCCAACCTTAGTACTACATCTTTCGATCAAAGTTTGTTTTCTCAAACGGGGGGAGGCGGTTCCGTTACCGTAACTATTGCAAACAATGTGCTTACGGTTAATTTTGGAGGGAGCTACAATGCATCAATGTTAAATGGCAGCGTGTATATACCCACTTCTCCTTGTGCTTTGCCTGATATGACTATAGGCACAATTTCCAACGGAGATTTTAGAGCCAGCATAGCGGGAGGAAAATTGAAATTTACAAGTATTACAGGAAAAACTTCCACTAACTTTAATTCTACTCCTTTAATAGTTACGCTGCCGTTAAACAATACATCAAAAGTTCTTACGGCTTTGAACACAACCATTTTGGATGATTTAGCCTATCAGTACCGATATGACAAATACAACCGATTAGTGGAAAAAAAATTACCGGGTAAGGCTTGGGAATACATCATTTATGACAAAGCGGACAGACCTATCCTTACGCAGGATGGAAATCTAAGAACAGCCAATAAATGGTTGTTTACCAAATATGACTTTTTAGGACGACCTGTTTATACGGGGGATTATACCAATACCGTCAAGTTAAAAAGAGCAGAAGTTCAAGCTTTGGCTGATGCAGCCACGATTAAAATTGAAACCAGGCAGGCCCTAACGGCAATTAACGGAACAAACATTTATTACAGCAATACGGCATTTCCAAATGCGACTGATATCAATGTTTTTACAATCAATTATTACGA
This sequence comes from Flavobacterium sp., assembly GCF_035760125.1. Taxonomy (GTDB): domain Bacteria; phylum Bacteroidota; class Bacteroidia; order Flavobacteriales; family Flavobacteriaceae; genus Flavobacterium. Next base: position 8,285 of record NZ_DASTTN010000117.1, on the reverse strand, counting down.
TGATTACAATTTTGATTTGGATGGAAGTACCGCCGCCAACGCTGTGTCTTACGGAATCACTCCGATAACCAACCTAAAAGGATTAACTACGGGCACAAAATTGCGGGTGTTGGATTCAAGTCCGGTGAAATGGATTACCAATGTAACCTATTATGATGTTAAGGGAAGAACTATTTGCAATTACAATAGGAATAATTTTTTGGATATCACCGCCACTGTAAAAAGCAATCTTGATTTTACGGGAAAAACTGTGGAGACTACCGCAACACATCAAAAAGGGGCTACGACTCCAATCACCATTGTGGATAACTTTACCTACGATCATGTGGGCAGGCTGCTGACCCAAAAGCAAAAAATAAATGCGCAGGTCCAAGAATTTATTGCCAATAAAGCATACGACAATTTGGGACAATTAATCACCAAAGGTGTGGGAGGAGCTGTAAGTAATACATCGCGCCTGCAAACCGTTGATTATACCTATAATATCCGTGGATGGTTGAAAGGAATAAATAATGTTAATGCCATTGGAACCGATTTGTTTGCTTTCGGTATTAATTATAATGGCGCAGCCACAGGGGCTACTCCATTATATAACGGTAATATCAGCCAGACACAATGGAAAACAGACAATACGGATAAGAGTTTAAAGTACTATAATTATACTTATGATGCCTTAAACCGATTGACACAGGCAACTGATAATTTAAATAAGTTTAACGAAACAATAAACTATGATAAAAATGGTAATATCACCTATCTAAAAAGGCTGGGTGAAGTAGTTGGATCTCCTATAGTTCCGGATATAAATACTTTGTCTCATTTTGGCGTTATGGATGAACTTTTTTATTATTATGATAAAGGCAATAGGTTGATGAAAGTTACTGACGTGGCTGCTGTTGACCAATATGGATTTAAAGACGATGCCATAAACACAACTGCTGACACTGTGGATGATTATGGCTATGATAGTAATAATGTTAACGGTAACGGCAATATGACATCTGATACCAATAAGGGGATAACGGCTATTGCCTACAACCATTTAAACTTACCCACAAAAATAACGTTTCTTTCCGGTACAATAGATTATGTGTATGATGCCGCGGGAGTAAAACAACAAAAGAAAGTAAGCGGTATCACCACCGATTACACGGGAGGATTTGTTTATGAAAATAATCTGTTGCAGTTTTTCTCCCAGCCGGAGGGTTATGTTGCCAATAATGCTGGAATTTTTTCATACATTTACCAGTACAAAGACCATTTGGGTAATGTGAGGTTGAGTTATGCAGACAGAAGCAATGACGGAGCAGTTGATACCAGTGAAATAGTGGAGGAGAACAATTATTATCCATTTGGATTGAAGCAAAAAGGATATAATATTGGTTTTGCTATCGGAAAAGGGAATGCTACTGCACAGAAGTATAAGTACAACGGGAAAGAATTGCAGGATGAGCTGGGGCTTAATGTTTATGATTATCAAGCAAGAATTTACGATCCTGCTGCACCTCATTTTTGGCAGATAGATCCGTTAGCAGAAAAGATGCGTAGATGGTCGCCATACTCATATGCTTTTGATAATCCAATAATATTTACCGATCCTGATGGAATGGAACCTTTTACAGATTTATTTAATTTAAAAGGGAAAAAAATAGGGACAGACGGAGTAGATAATGGAGTTAAAATGGTAGTTACTGATAAAAAAGAAGCTAAAGAAATAGCTAAAACAGAGGGTAATATTGATTTAAATAATGTGAAATCAGGAGTAACTTTGCCGAGTGATGCAGTACTTAAAGAAAGTCTTAATGTTTTAGACCGTCATATAAAAGGAGGTGGTTTAAAAGAGGAGAGTTCTATTGTTACGAATGGAGGAACTGCTATTAGGGGCGAAACGGGTCCTGTGCCAACGATTGTCAATAATGTTCAAACTGCACCTAGTACGCTACCTAAATTACCTATAGGAGGTACACCTGCAGATGTAGAAGCTACTATACACGCACATCCAACAACGGTTCAACAAGTAGGTAATCAAATTTATCCTCAGTCCGCAAGTACTCCGTCATCTACAGACCACACAACTTTTTCTCAATATAATACAAATATTATTGTTGGTCCTTTAGGTACAGTAACTAGTGCAACAGCTAATCCTGATGGCTCTGTAAACATTCCACATAGAGCTAATGGTGCTGCTATATATAATGGAGGTAATTCAACTCCTAGGGTTGAGTTAGAAAAACGGGCAATAGAAAATATTTTAAAAAACTAGTTTATGAAAAATCTGAATTTGATTCTATGTATTTGTTTATTATGTTTTACTAATATAACGATGGCACAGGAAAAAAATAAAACTATAAGTTTTATATTAGTAGTTGATGGTGAAGTATTAAATGCGAATGTAAGTATTACGTTTTTAATTGGTTCTGAAAATTCAGATGATAAAATTTTTGCAACATATTATCCTGGCACATTATCAATGAGTCAAGCGGATTATGAAAAATTGATTTCAGATCACACTAAAAGCTTCTATTTAAAGTATTATCAAAATAATTATGTTAATGGTAAATTAAATTATTGTGATTTTGTAATTGAATATAATAAAATTTGGCTACAGGACACATATAATATACTTCGCTTATATAATCTTGAAAAAGGAAAATATAAAAACAAGATTGAACCACTTTCAAAGACTAAGAATTATACTTTTGAGGTAGAATCATCAAATGGTCAAATGTTAAGAGTGAGAAAAAGTTAAAAAAAAATTTTTTAACTTTTTCAAATGTCATTTTTTGACAAACTTGAAAAGCCACTTCATTAAGGAGTGGCTTTTGTGTTTATACTCTGCTAATATCACAATTCCTTTATAATAAAACGTCCCAGTGCTATTCACATAATGCTTTTACAAAAAAGAGTTCCTTGTAAGGGACTCTTTTGAAAACTAATGAGTTAAGAAAGAACTTGAATTCTATTTATAAAAAAGCATATCACTGGATTAAATCTGGTTGAAAGGCTTTTAGTAGTTATAAGTTTTACATTTATTTTGTTGATTTACTACTATTCTCTGTTTTTTTTGCTCTGCAAAATGAGTTTTGTAATTGCTGACAGCAATTGGTTTGCCATAAAAAGTTTCTTTTGGAGTATTACCTTGTAAAGAAAATTGAGGACGAATTGTATTATAATTCAAAACATCTTCTGATAAAGCGGTTGTTAGTTTTTTTCTGTTATCTAAATTTCTAGGTAATAAAAATTAATGTTTGATTATTTTATTGAATGCTTCGATTTTTGAATTTGAAAATGGAATGTCTCTCTGAGCAATTAGATGCCTTATATCAACATCAGTAGTGATCAAAAAGTCTCTAACAATTGAATTTACATTTTCGATACCATATGTCCAATTCACTATTACAATATCAACTTCCAATTTGATGTTTTTATGTTTTAAATTTATTTAAATAAAAATTGAATTATATTTTGTTTAAATGTATTTTTTGAATGTATATTTGACTTTTTTTAAGGATAAAAAGAGAAATGTTGTTTTAATATCCCAATATTATAAAAAATCAGAATCATAACTTTAAAGAATGAATATGTTTTTTATATTTGGCCTTTACTATTTTTTTCTTTTTTATTAAAAAATTATAGCAAAAAATACAAAATATTAATTTTTAACGGTAAAATTTACAACATGGCATTAAAAGGGCTTTTTAGAAAAAAAACGGTTCAAGATATTTTAAAGCAGGTCGAAAAAAATAATTTGGAGGGGCATGAAGCGTTAGGAAAGCATTTGACAGCCAAAGATTTAACCGCTTTTGGAATTGCCGCAATTGTTGGGGCCGGTATTTTTAGCACTATAGGAAAAGCTAGTTTTGACGGAGGACCAGCTGTAATTTTCTTGTTTCTGTTTACAGCTGTTGCCTGTAGTTTTGCAGCTTTTGCCTATGCTGAATTTGCTTCAATGGTTCCTGTTTCGGGAAGTGCTTATACTTATTCTTATGTTGCTTTTGGTGAATTAATTGCCTGGATTATTGGCTGGGCACTGATTATGGAATATTCTGTTGGGAATATAACGGTCGCCATATCATGGAGTGATTACTTTACGGGGCTGCTCTCGAGTGGCGGAATCGATTTGCCGCAATGGGTACAAATGGATTATTTAACGGCTTCCAATGGTTTCAAAGATGCTACAGCCTTGATGGAAGGTGGGAAGACTTTTGAAAACTTGAGTTCAGGAATGCAAAACGCTTATACAGCCTGGACTACTTCGCCAATGATTGGTTCTTTTCATTTTGTGGCCGATTTACCTGCATTATTAATTATTGTCTTGATTACAGCCTTGATTTATCGTGGAATGAAAGAATCCCGTAATGCAAGTAACATAATGGTTGTGGTTAAATTGTGTATTGTTCTTTTGGTTATCGCCGTTGGGATATTTTATGTAGATACTACAAACTGGAATCCTTTTGCACCCAATGGTGTTTCGGGAGTTTTAAAAGGAGTGTCAGCGGTGTTCTTTGCTTATATTGGATTTGATGCTATTTCGACTACAGCCGAGGAATGTAAAGATCCACAGCGCGATTTACCAAGAGGAATGATGTGGGCAATTATTATTTGTACAATTCTTTATATTGCCATAGCATTGGTTCTAACAGGAATGGTGAGTTATAATACTTTGAATGTAGGGGATCCATTGGCTTTTGTATTTGATCAATTGCATTTAAAATGGATGTCGGGAATTATTGCGGTAAGTGCCGTGGTTGCTATGGCGAGCGTATTATTGGTTTTCCAAATGGGGCAACCGCGTATCTGGATGAGTATGAGTCGTGATGGTTTGTTGCCAAAAAAATTCTCTAATGTACATCCAAAGTTCAAAACACCTTCTTTTGCCACTATTGTAGTTGGTTTTGTTGTGGCGGTTCCTGCCTTGTTTATGAATTTAACGATGGTTACCGATTTATGCAGTATCGGAACATTGTTTGCTTTTGTTTTGGTTTGTGCAGGTGTTTTGGCATTGCAAAATAGAACCGATATTCCAAGAGGGAAATTCAAAACTCCTTATGTTAATTCCAAATATATATTCCCATTATTGATTATCATTGCTTTAGTGATTTCTTTTACCTACAATAAAAAAGCAACTATGGGTTTCATTACAAATGAAACTAAAACTAATAATTCGGAATTTATTATTACGTCATTAAATAAGGAAGAGACACAAAAAGTGTATGATTATTTGGTAAGTATTGAAGGAAAAACTAATGCTACCGAAAAACTGGATGTGGAGCATTTGTTGAGTCAATATCAAGAAGATGATGCAAAGTATGCTAGTGTAGTTGCTGGATTGCCAATTTCGGATTCCATTAAATATGAAAGCGGATTTGATTTATTCAAACACAAAATACCAATGTGGATTTTCTTAATAGTAATCGTTGGATTGGTTTTTTGGTCCTTCAAAGAAAATTTGTCTTTGATTCCGCTTTTGGGTTTAATCTGTTGTTTGTATATGATGGCAGAATTGAGCGTTTGGAACTGGATTTACTTTACTGTTTGGTTGCTTATAGGATTGGTGATTTACTTTGGCTTCAGCCGAAAAAACAGTAAACTGAATACTCAAGAAGTTTAATAAACTTATAAAAATATAAAAAGCCGTTCTGAAATAATCTCAGAACGGCTTTTTTGTTTTAAATCCCCGTCGCAATAAAGTTGGGTTCTATTTTTTCATGATTTTTTGCATGGTTTCTTGTCCGTTTTCTAATCGGATGACAATAAAATAAAGTCCAACGCTTAAACGACTTACGTCAATGGTGTTCTCATTTAGTTTGCCTTCCTGAACAATGCTTCCTTGTGCGGAAATAATAGTGTAATTATTTATAGGACTCGTCGAACTGATTTGCAAAGTCTCATTTACTGGATTTGGATATAAGCGAATAAGATATGTTTCTTCTTCAGCAGCCACTACTGGTTTTACAGCCATTTTAGCAGTAGTTGCGCCCCAAGTATAAGAGTAGCCATCAGTTTTGTTCAGCAAATCTGGTGTTTGATTTGCAGAACCACTTGAGCCATTATTGAAAATTATATTTACAGATGTAGGACCAGTAATAGTGTACTTATAAAAACCATTTGTGTCGGCAACCATCGTCACACCAGGCCAAGTTGTGTTGGCAACACTTCCTGTAGGAACAGCATTCCAATAGTGTAATTTAGGAGCCGATGTCCAGCTTGTTGGAGGCTTAAAGTAAACGGTAAGAGTTGTTGCTGCGCTAAAAGTATAAGTCTCCGTTTTAACCGCTGAACTAATACCGGTCATATTTTTGACAAATGCCTTAAGGGTTGTTGTGCTTGTTAATGCCAATGTTTTGCTTCCAATTGCAGATGGAGAAGCCGTTGTTGGAGTTGTTCCATCTAATGTGTAATAAATAGTAGAAGTTGTTTCATTAGCTGTCAAAACTGCATTTACGGTTGTTCCGGTTGTAAAAGTACCTCCTAGCTGTGAGTTGGTGAAATCAGGAGCGATAACAGGACATCTGTTGGTTGGTTCGGCAGATAGCCAAGCAGAATCATAATATTTAATTCCCGCAGTTGCTGTTAAATCTCCTGTTTTTAGAGTTCCATCATTGAACAGTAAATTTGATGCCGTCACTGTTGATGGGAAAGTGTATTTATACCAATCACCACAATCTTGGGTCATTGCCACTCCTGGATAGGTTACGGCAGGAGCAGTTCCTGTTGGAGACCAGTAGTATATTTTTACGGCAGCATTCCAATTGGACGGTTTTTTAAAATAAACGGTGAATGTCGTTGGAGCGTTAAAAGTATAAGTTTCAGTTTTAACGGCAGAACTAATACCGGCTACATTTTTTACAAAAGCTTTAAGGGTTGTTGTACTTGTTAACGCGAATGTTTTGCTTCCAATTGCTGAAGGCGAAGCGGTTGTTGGTGTTGTTCCGTCTAATGTGTAATAAATAGTAGAAGTTGTTTCATTAGCAGTCAAAACTAGATTTACGGTTGTTCCTGTTGTAAAAGTTCCTCCAACCTGAGAGTTGGTGAAATCAGGAGCAATAACGGGACATCTGTTACTTGGCTCTGCAGATAGCCAAGCGGAATCATAATATTTAATTCCTGCAGTTGCTGTTAAATCCCCTGTTTTTAGGGTTCCATCATTGAATAATAAATTGGATGCAGTCACTGTTGAAGGGAAAGTGTATTTGTACCAATCTCCGCAATCTTGTGTCATTGCCACTCCCGGGTATGTTACTGCTGGAGCTGTTCCTGTTGGTAACCAGTAGTATATTTTTACGGCAGCATTCCAATTGGATGGTTTTTTAAAATAAACTGTAAATGTCGTTGGAGCGTTAAATGTATAAGTTTCTGTTTTAACGGCAGAACTAATAGCAGCCACATTTTTGACAAATGCCTTAAGGGTTGTTGTACTTGTTAAGGCAAATGTTTTACTTCCAATTGCTGAAGGCGAAGCGGTTGTTGGTGTTGTTCCGTCTAATGTGTAATAAATAGTTGAAGTAGTTTCATTAGCAGTCAAAACAACATTTACGGTTGTTCCAGTTGTAAAAGTTCCAGCTGCTTGTGAGTTAGTGAAATCAGGAGCAACAACAGGGCATCTGTTGGTTGGCTCGGCAGATAGCCAAGCGGAGTCATAATACTTAATACCTGCGGTTGAAGTTAAATCCCCTGTTTTTAGGGTTCCGTCATTGAATAATAAATTTGATGCAGTCACTGTAGAAGGGAAAGTGTATTTATACCAATCACCGCAATCTTGTGTCATTGCCACTCCTGGGTATGCTACAGCTGGAGCTGTTCCTGTTGGTGACCAATAGTATATTTTTACGGCAGAATTCCAATTGGATGGTTTTTTAAAATAAACCGTGAATTCCGGGATTGCTCCAATCGTGTACGTTTTTGTAATAATTTCAGATTGGTTTCCTTCATTATCTACAGCGAAAACTTTAACTGTTGTAGTTTGAGCAATGTTAATTGTTTTTGTAGACTCAGCAAATGACGATGAAAGAGTAGGAGTAGAACCATCAGTTGTATAATACAATTTTGGTTTTGGATCCGTGCTGTCTGTAGCCGTAATAGTTACATCAAAAGCTGTTGGCGAGTTAGTAGTGTCAGGAGTAAAAGCAACTTTTGGAGCTACATCCAGATTTTTTCCAACCCATACATGCTGAATTTTAGATTTGGTTACATTTCCTTTTTTATCAGTTACTTCAACGTAATAATCTAATAATTTTTCTGAGATTCCAGCAATTTCAGCGTAGTATTGACTGGCGATTACATCT
>NZ_DASTTN010000116.1:0-8894 GCF_035760125.1 Flavobacterium sp. | reverse complement strand
TTGATTTTTCCATATTTGCAATTGATATCTGTCGTAGAAAAAAGATCTGAAGTACCAATATTTCCGTACTTGTTATTCAATTTTACAGTCCCATTTTTAGGAATCTTTATAGTGTAATTGATTTCAAAATTGTTATTTCTTCCATTGTTTTTTGTACTAGTGTTCCCAAAGACAGTTTTGGCGCTAACCATGCTTTTTAATGCTACAAAATCCACATCGATTCCAGCTAATTTTTCGTTAACCCATTTCTCATTATCGCCACTGACCTTAATGAGAACTTCTATTTCAATTTTATCCTCATTCCAAGTAGTAACAAAAATACTTCCATAAGAGTTCTCAACATTTATTCCGGCGTCGCTGTTCACTATATAAGCTTTACTAATAACTTTTTGCTTGGTATAGTTAAAATCATCATTACAAAATCCTAAAAAAGGGATTAATAAAAGAAGTAATAGCAGTATGTTAAATTGTTTTTTCATCGTTTAATTTTTTAAGTTTTTCAGTTTCTTCAATATGTTGCAAAACATTTTGCAAAAATGAAATTCGGGTTTGTAGGTTGCTAATCATAGCATAAATAATGGGCTTGCTTTCACCGTTAACTTCCAATTCATGAGTGATTTTTTCATAATCGCTATCTAGCGATTTCATTTGTTGTAAAGCATCATTTACAATTTTTTCATTCTCGGGTGATCTTTTAGCTTTAATTTGTTCTAATTGATGTTCAATCAAAACGGTAAAAATAGAATCAGTCTGTTTAGTTTCTTTAGAAGCAAATTTTAGTTCTTTGGGTCTTTCATTGTTGGTATAAAACAATGCAATCCCTAGCATGACAACTACAGAAGCAGCTATTGCATAGATAAATCCAAAATTCTTTTTTCGTTTTTTAAGAGCCAATTTTTCTGAAAATCGATTTGTATGTTGGTTATCCATTTCATGAACATCCCATTGATTTTCTAAATTTTCAAATAATTGATCTAATTTTTCATTTTCATTTTTCATAACTCATTTAATTTTTTTCTTAAACTTTCTTTAGCTCTGCTTAATGTCGTTCTACAATTGGCATAACTAATTTTAAGAATTTCGCTTATCTCTTCCTGATCATAACCCTCAATATAGAATAAGGTAAGAACCATGCTGTAGTTGTATTTCAAGGACTGAATGGCGTCCAAAACCTGTTTGACTTTTATATCATTAAAATCTAATTTTTCTTCCCAATCATTTTCTGGTTCTTCTAATTTGTAAAGTGTCTTTTCAAAATCTTCTGTTTTAAATGGATTATTCTTTTTGTAAAAATCAATACTATAGTTCACTATTATCCGTTTCAGCCACGCTCCAAAGGCTACTTCTTGTTTGAAATCATTTATTTTGGTAAATGCTTTCAAAAAACCTTCTTGCATGACGTCTTCGGCAAAATGCTCGTCTTTCACAATTCGATAGGCCACATTATACATCGCCTTGCAATAGCGATTATAAATCTCAAATTGTGCTTTCTGATTGTTCTCTTTGCAAAGCGTAATTAATTCTTCGATATTTTGATTGGTCAGATTCAATTAAATAGTTATGATTTGTAGTAAAGACATGATTTTTTTTGGTTTGTTACAGTTTTATAAAAATAGTTTATTTTTTTTCATTTTTATCTTAAACAAAAAACAGCTTAAACAGAAAATTGGCTACACAATAAGATAAAAATTCAAAACAGATTGGATTTTGGCATAATGATTGCCTTATTTTATACCTCAATACTATACTGTATTTATAGATCAATATTAGCCTGAAATATTGTTACGATACCTTATATTTGCGTTCCGAATTAAAAAATTAATGACAAAAAGACTTAAATACTACTATGTCAAATCATAAAATACTTACTATTGACAATCTGTCACTTCAAGAATTTGATTCTGAAGCCGAATTAATTCCATTATTGACTCCAGAAGATGAGGAAGAAATGAATAACGAAGAATTACCCGATTCTTTGCCTATTTTACCTTTGCGCAATACGGTTTTATTTCCGGGAGTAGTTATTCCGATTTCGGCTGGAAGAGATAAATCAATCAAATTGATTAATGATGCCAATGCTGCCGGAAAAGTAATAGGAGTAGTGGCTCAAATCAATGAAGAAGATGAAGACCCAACATTTGGTGATATTCATAAAATTGGTACTGTAGCCCGAATTTTAAGGGTTTTAAAAATGCCTGACGGTAATGTTACAGTAATTTTACAAGGAAAAAAACGTTTTGAAATTGCCGAAATGGTTTCAGAAGAGCCTTATCTTACAGCTAATATTAAAGAGGTTCCTGAAAAAAGACCAACCAAAAAAGACTCTGAATTCAATGCAATAATTGATTCGGTAAAAGAATTGGCTGTTAAGATTGTTAACGAAAGTCCCAATATTCCTTCGGAAGCTACATTTGCCATCAAAAACATAGGAAGTCCTTCGTTTTTGATCAATTTTGTTTCTTCCAATATGAATTTATCGGTAAAAGAAAAACAAGACTTATTATCCGTGAACGGATTGAAAGAACGCGCTTTGGAAACACTTCGCTTCATGAATGTTGAGTTGCAAAAACTTGAATTGAAGAACGACATTCAATCCAAAGTTCGTTTTGACTTAGATCAACAGCAAAGAGAATATTTCTTGCATCAGCAAATGAAAACCATTCAAGAAGAATTGGGCGGTGTTTCTCAGGAGGAAGAAATGGACGAAATGAGTGTGAAAGCCAAAACCAAAAAATGGGATGAAAAAACGCTAAAACATTTCGAAAAAGAATTGTCCAAAATGCGTAGAATGAATCCACAAGCTCCTGATTTTGGTATTCAAAGAAATTATTTGGAATTATTTTTGGATTTACCTTGGGGTGAATATTCCAAAGATAATTTTGATTTAAAACATGCCCAAAAAGTATTGGACAAGGATCATTTTGGTCTGGAAGATGTCAAAAAAAGAATGATTGAGCATTTAGCTGTTCTTAAACTAAGAAACGACATGAAGTCCCCAATTATTTGTTTAACAGGACCTCCAGGAGTTGGTAAAACATCGATTGGTAGATCTGTTGCAGAAGCATTAGGTAGAGAATATGTTCGTATTTCATTAGGCGGATTACGTGATGAGGCTGAAATTCGTGGACATAGAAAAACCTATATTGGAGCTATGCCAGGAAGAATTATCCAGAGCTTAAAGAAAGCTGGAACATCGAATCCAGTGTTTGTTTTGGATGAAATTGATAAGCTGTCTTCTAGTCATAATGGAGATCCATCTTCTGCCTTATTAGAAGTTTTAGATCCAGAACAAAACAGTGCTTTCTATGATAATTTCCTTGAAATGGGTTATGATTTATCCAAAGTAATGTTTATTGCCACTTCCAATAATATGTCTGCAATCCAGCCTGCCTTGATTGATCGTATGGAAGTAATCAAAATGTCTGGTTATACAATTGAAGAAAAAGTAGAAATTGCGAGAAAGCATTTGTTTTCAAAACAATTGGCTGCACACGGATTGAAAGCCAAAGATTTGAGCATTGGTAAAAAACAATTAGAAAAAATTGTGGAAGGCTATACTCGTGAATCTGGTGTTCGTGGATTGGAAAATAAAATTGCACAAATCGTACGTAATGCAGCCAAATCGGTAGCTATGGAAGAAGAGTACAATAAAAAAGTAACCGACGAAGATATTATAAAAGTACTTGGAGTTCCAAGATTGGAAAGAGACAAATATGAAAATAATGAAGTTGCCGGTGTTGTAACGGGTTTGGCTTGGACAAGTGTTGGTGGTGATATTCTTTTTATTGAATCACTACTTTCTCCAGGAAAAGGATCCATGACTATTACCGGTAATTTAGGAACGGTAATGAAAGAATCGGCTACTATTGCTTTAGAATACATTAAAGCAAATGCTGAATTAATGGGATTGAATCCAGAAATACTTTCGAAATATAATATTCATTTGCACGTTCCGGAAGGAGCTACTCCAAAAGATGGACCTAGCGCTGGTATTGCCATGTTAACTTCATTAGTTTCTTTATTTACTCAAAAACGTGTAAAGAAAAATCTAGCGATGACAGGGGAAATTACCTTGAGAGGAAAAGTATTACCTGTTGGTGGCATTAAAGAAAAAATATTGGCAGCCAAAAGAGCCAACATCAAAGAAATCATCTTATGTCATGAAAACAAAAGTGATATCGATGAAATAAAAGCTGAATATTTAGAAGGTCTTACCTTTCATTATGTGAAAGAAATGAGTGAAGTTCTAGATATTGCCATAACTAAAGACAAAGTCAAAAATGCAAAAGAATTAAAATAACAAAAAATAAAATTTCAATTCTGAAAGGAATCATTTTTGATAGCCTATAAAATTCCAAACTCCAATTCATGCAATTGGAATTTGGAATTTATTTTTAAAACTTAATTAAGTATTTTATAGTTTTATAATTTTATCTTCGCAACTGCGTTTTAAATATTAGAAACAGCTTTTAAAGTATGTCCCAAAAACTTTTGTTATTCTATTTATTTTCTATATCTATGGTATCATACGGTCAAATAGGAGGGAAGTATACTTATGAGTTTTTAACCTTGGTTACATCTCCAAGGCAAGCTGCTCTAGGAGGAAAGACAATTACAATTTATGATGAAGATGTTAATGAAGCCTTGTTTAATCCTGCAACAATAAATGAAGAAATGAACAATCATTTGGCATTGAATTATGGTAATTACTATAAAGAAGTTACTTATGGTACGGTTTCATGTGCGTATACCTACGACCAGCATTTGCAAACATTTCAAGCAGGTATAAATTATATCAATTACGGAAAATTTGAAGGTTATGACGAAAGTGGTCTGCCTACATCAGAATTTACAGGAAGTGAAATTGCTCTTTCTCTGGGATATGCCTATAATATTCCTTATACTGATATTCATTTGGGAGCCAATGCCAAACTAATTGAATCTACACTAGAAAGCTACAATTCCTTTGGGGCTGCTGTAGATTTAGGAATGGTATATATCGACGAAAAAAATGATGTGAATTGGGCATTGACCTTAATGAATTTTGGAACTCAATTTACTACTTACGATGGTACCAGAGAAAAATTACCCTTTGAAATAATTGCTGGAGTTTCGCAGGAATTGGAACATGTTCCCATACGCTGGCACTTTACACTCGAAAATTTACAACAATGGAATTTGGCTTTTTCAAATCCTGTTCGCTCAGAAACTTCAATTGATGGCAGCATCACAGAAGAAAACATATCTTTTTTCAACAATGCGTTGCGGCATATGATTTTGGGAGTTGAGCTTTTTCCTAAAAAGGCTTTTAACCTTAGATTGGGATATAATTTCCGAAGATCCGCTGAATTGCAAATACAAGACCAGCGGAATTTTTGTGGTCTTTCCTTGGGATTTGGATTAAAACTAAATAAATTAAAATTCAATTATTCTTATTCGAAATATACTCTGGCAGGAAATACAAGTTTGTTTGGGCTGACAGTTAATTTTAGTGAGTGATTTATAAACAAATGGCATAGAGATTGATGCTGATAGTAATGGTAAAAAGTCTAATTTACAAATAAGTTAAAGTGATGAGAAAAATACTTTTAATTTTTATTCCACTATTTCTTTCAAGCTTTAGTATAAATTCTGATGACAATTCAACTGAAGAAAAACTCAATACTCAAGTAGAAGAAGTAAGAAAAATCATTAATGATAATCCTAAATTCAATAATGAAGTTGCTTTTTTTATTGATATGGAAATACAATCAGGTAAAAATCGTTTTTTTATTTATGATTTGAAAAATAATAAAATTATTGATGAAGGATTAGTTGCCCATGGTTCAGGGTCAGAAACTGGAATTCCAGGAAAACTAAAATTTAGCAATGTAGCTAATTCTCTTAGTACATCATTGGGAAAATATTCGATAGGAAAGCATTACAATGGGCAATTTGGCAAAGCATATAAATTATATGGATTAGATGAAACAAACAGTAATGCTTTTCGAAGAAGTATAGTTTTGCACAAATTTTGGGCAGTTCCTTATGAAGAACAAGATAAACGTATATGTACAAGTTATGGCTGTCCAATGGTTAATGAAATTTATTTTAGTAGAATAGAAAAAATAATAGACAATTCTAAAACAAACATTATTCTTAGCATTTACTATTAAAAAAGTAACTACTAAGAATAATGTTTGTTTTATAAAATGATATAAAACAACACAAATACTTAATTTTAGAAAATTGAAAAAAATTACCATAGCAATAGACGGATTTTCATCCACTGGAAAAAGTACTTTGGCCAAACAACTTGCCAAACATTTGGGATATGTTTATGTAGATACTGGAGCCATGTATCGTGCTGTGACTTTATTTGCCATGCAAAACAATTGCATTGGAACTGATTTTTTGGATAAAGAGAAGTTGGTAAAAAGCCTACCTTCTATAAAATTGAGTTTTAAATTTAACCCTGAATTGGGTTTTGCCGAAATGTACTTGAACGATGTCAATGTTGAGACGGAGATCCGAACTTTGGAAGTTTCAAGTTTTGTTAGTGCAGTAGCTGCTATTTCGGAAGTGCGTTCTAAATTAGTAGAACAACAACAGGAAATGGGTAAAGAAAAAGGAATTGTTATGGACGGAAGAGATATAGGAACAGTTGTTTTTCCAAATGCAGAACTTAAAATATTTATGACTGCTGGAGCAGATACTCGCGCGCAAAGACGTTTTGATGAATTACAGGCAAAAGGTGATTCGGTTTCCTATGAAGAAGTTTTAAAGAATGTTGTCGATCGTGATTATGTTGATACTCACAGAGATGATTCTCCTTTGGTAATGGCAGAGGATTCCATAGAAGTAGACAATTCTTATTTGGATCGTAAAGAACAATTTGACGTTGTTTTGGAGTTAGTAAATGAGGTAATTAATAGCTTGTAAATTTTTTGTTAATATCAATATTAATGGTAGATTTACGCGCCACAAAATTCTACAAATACTAAAACACAATTCATCCTATGGGAATTAAAAACAGATTGATAATAATGAGTTTTCTCCAATTTTTCGTTTGGGGAGCATGGTTAATTACAATTGCAAATTATTGGTTTGGAACCAAAAACTGGGAAGGAACCCAATTTGGTTTAGTATTTGGGACTATGGGAATTGCTTCTCTTTTTATGCCTACAATAGCTGGTATAATTGCTGATAGATGGATTAATGCCGAAAAATTATACGGAGGTCTCCATATTTTATATGGTGCTGTTTTGTTTTATATCCCCGAAGTTAGTACTCCAACTTCCTTTATTTATGTGATGCTTTTGGCTATGTGTTTTTATATGCCAACGATTGCTTTGAGCAATTCAATTTCATACAATGCTTTGAAGATTAATAACAAAGATGTCGTTAAAAATTTTCCACCCATTCGTGTTTTTGGAACTATTGGTTTTATAGTAGCGATGTGGATTACCAATTTGACAGGAAATAAAGCAACTGCTTATCAATTTTATATTGCTGGAATTTCAGCTGTTGTATTGGGAATTTATTCTTTTACTTTACCTAAATGTAAACCACAGCGATTAATCAAAGAAGAAGCTTCTTTGATGGAAACTTTGGGACTGGAGTCTTTCAGATTATTTGCTAATTATAAAATGGCTTTGTTCTTTATTTTTTCTATGTTTTTGGGAGGTGCTTTGCAATTAACCAATGCTTATGGAGATGTATTTTTGGATGAATTTAAACATTTTCCAAAATATGCTGATTCATTTGTAATCAAATATTCTACCATTATAATGTCTATTTCTCAAATTTCTGAGACTTTATTCATACTTGCCATTCCATTTTTCTTAAAACGTTTTGGAATCAAGCAGGTTATGTTGATTAGTATGTTGGCTTGGGTATTGCGCTTTGGATTGTTTTCTTTTGGAAATCCGACAGATGGATTATGGATGATTATATTGTCTTGTATCGTTTATGGAATGGCTTTTGATTTCTTCAATATATCTGGTTCGTTGTTTGTTGAAACACATGCAGATGCTAAAAATCGTTCTTCGGCTCAAGGAATGTTTATGATGATGACCAATGGAGTAGGGGCAATATTAGGAAGTACAACTTCAGGATGGGCGATTGATCGTTTTTTTACAAAATCTTTTAGCTCTAGTACTGACTTGGCATCGTTTTTACAGACCGATGTTACAAACCCAAAGATGTTAGAATTTGTAAAAAGTCAAGGGAATTCTATTTCTGCAAATGGTTTGTTTGATAAAGTAATTATGATGAAAGATTGGCATATGATTTGGTTGGCTTTTGCCAGTTATGCTTTGATTGTTGCGATTGCATTTGCTATTTTATTCAAACACGAGCACAATCCAAATGAAGATGTCGTGGAGAACTTGAGTCATTAATCGTAATTCAGATTGAAATATATAGTCCTAACAGGTTTTAAACTTGTTAGGATTTTTTACATATAGAAGGTAACTAATAAAATAATATTTATGATAAAACAAATTTTAGGGGTAATCACAGGTTACGCCATTTTTGTAATAAGTTCAGTGCTACTCTTCAGATTTTCAGGCGTTAAACCACATTCGGAAGCTTCTGTTGCTTTTATGTTTTTGACATTTGTTTACGGAACTGTTTTTTCATTTCTTAGTGGGCTTGTCGCACAATCCATCGCAAAAACAAGAAACTTAAAAGTCAATTATATCCTTTTTGTAATTATGGCAGGTTTTGCAACTTTTTCGCTTTTTAAATCCGATGGCAGTTCTTGGACACAGTTATTGGCTATTTTTGTTTTTGCCCCAATTTCGATTTTAGGTGTTTTTTTTATAATTAAAAAAGCTAAAAATCACAATCTATCCTAACTAGCCCCGATAGCAGTGAAAATCCTTTCTCGTTTTTTCAACGAGAGAGATTGT
>NZ_DASTTN010000115.1:0-34285 GCF_035760125.1 Flavobacterium sp. | reverse complement strand
TATTGTCCATTGGCAACATCTAAAAGTTGATCATCTATGTTGGAATAACTATCAAAGTGGATTCCAGCTCCAATAAAAAAAGAAGGAAAGATATTGTAGGAAACCGTTTCATGAAATTTAAAATAATTGTAATTCATGGGTTGCTCTATAGAACTAAAATTAAAATCTTTGAATTCTGAGCCCCAAGGGATAATATCTGTTCCTAGACCAAAATTGGATTGTGAGAAAATATAATAACGAAAATCACCGCTAAAGTAGAATTTGTCATTACTGATGTACATATTGTTTTTCAAATAAGTCAGAACCTGTTTTTGGGTACTATAGGAAGCTCCTCCCGACAGTAAAGAGATTTTGTTTTCGGGCTTTATTTTAAAACTAAATTGGCTTATAAATCCAAGGGTAAAACCATTTGCAGGTTGGTAACCCAATGTGGGGAATGCGATTAAATTTGTTTTAGAATCAGGCTTACTTATTTTTAGGGTATCTTCTTTTGTAAATAAATCAACAATTGAGCGCAGTGGGCGTTTTTTTTCTCCTTCTTTTTTCTCTTCTTGCGAAAAAGCAGCTTGAGAATAAATAAGAAAAAAAAGAAATAAAATTCTCAATTTCAGGATATTTGTAAAAGTCATAAGGAAGTTTTGAACTTTAACCAAAACGTTTATTTAGATTTTGCTAAATCAATTCTTTGAAAAACTGAGCATAAAACTAAACAAATTTTCGTTGTAACGATTTAATTTAAAGTGATAAAACAGTTTTAATACTTGTTTTTGAATCTATTGGCTGAAATAAGAAGCAAGATGTTAAAAATGAAACCCAAATTTGACTGAAGCTTCTGGGTTTAGCAGCGGTAAATTGTATTCTTTGTTGTCCAGAGTGAATTCATCGTTGCCTGAAACTTTAAGGCTTAAACCTGCCCAAGGTGAAATATAGATGTTTTTGTATATGGTAAAGTTATAACCTAAACTTCCGTTTAATAAGAAGTTGTCGAAATTTTTGGTGGCGTTGCTGGTGTCACTTTGAATGTCACTTTTCCAGTAAACAGGTCCGCCTCCAATCCACCAGCCTTTCCAATTGTCTTTTAAAAAATGATCCAAAACGACTGCATAAGCTTTTACATGATGATTGGTGAAACCCTCTTTGGTTGTGAAGTCGGGTTTGTTGACATCGGCCAAAAGGGCTCTTGTGCGCCATTTACCTTTACCCGCCCAAACCGCTCCAAAATAACCTCCAGTGGCATAAGGCAGAACATCTAGTTCTAATCCGAAGTTCCATTTATTATTAGTGTCTGTTCCGTTTGTAGATTGGGCTTGTAATTGCATTGAAAAGGCAATGAAAATAAGGAAAGCTGCTTTTTTCATGATGAGGTTTATGGGTGTGAAATTTTAGAAAGATATTGTTTGATTAGGGGTAAGTTGTTGATTTTGTTTTGTAACCGTTAATGTTTCAAAAGTACATTTTTAGCTTCAAATAGGTAATGACTTTTATCATAAAGAAAAAAGCCACAACAGAATTAAATTCCATTGTGGCTATTATTGAGTATTTGTTTAAAACGAAATACTAAAAAAACTACCCTTCCATTTTCGCACTCAGTTCAAACCATCTTTCCTCTTTATTTTCAATTTTCTTGATGAGGTTTTCCAGTTCTTTGGCTTTCTTTTCTATGTCAGCATCAGCTACTTTTCCATCAGAGAACAACTGCTCAATTTTGGTTTTATCAATTTCAAGATCCTTTATTTCTTTCTCAATTTTCTGAAATTCTTTTTGTTCGTTGAAAGTTAGGTTTCCAGTCGGATTGTTTTGCTTCCATTCTTTTTTCTCCGTTTTGTTGTCTTCTTTTTGGGCAACATCGGCACTGTCTTCGTAGGCTCTAAAATCAGAGTAATTTCCAGGGAAGGTTTCAATCTCTCCTTGACCTCTAAAAACAAATAATTGATCGACAATTTTGTCCATAAAATAACGGTCGTGAGAAACAACCACCAAGCATCCAGGATAGTCCAAAAGGAAACTTTCCAATACGTTTAAAGTCACAATATCCAAATCATTTGTTGGCTCATCGAGAATCAAAAAGTTTGGATTCTGAATCAAAACCGTACACAAATACAAACGTTTTAATTCACCACCGCTCAGTTTTTCAACATAATCGTATTGTTTTTTGGCATCAAAAAGAAAACGCTCCAATAATTGCGAAGCAGAAATAATTTTTCCTTTCGTAAGCGGAATGTATTCTCCGTATTCTTTGATGATGTCAATAACACGTTGACCTGGTTTTGGGTTAATTCCTGTTTGGGTGTAATACCCTATTTTGATAGTATCTCCCACAACTACTTTACCACCGTCCAATGGCATGGTTCCTGTCAAAAGATTTAGGAAAGTAGATTTACCGGTTCCATTTTTACCAATGATTCCGATACGTTCTCCGCGTTGGAAATCATAACTGAAATTGTCCAGGATAACATGATCCTTGAATTTTTTGGAAATTTTGTGAAGCTCGATAATTTTGCTTCCCATTCGTTCCATATTAATCTCAAGCTCCACTACGTTTTCTCTTCTACGGCTTTGTGCTTTTTCCTGAATTACATAAAAATCGTCCTGACGTGACTTGGATTTGGTTGTTCTCGCTTTGGGTTGACGACGCATCCATTCCAATTCTTTCACAAACAAGTTTTGCGCTTTATCGACACTAGCATTTTCCGAGGCGATACGTTCTTCTTTTTTCTCTAAGTAATAGGAATAATTTCCTTTGTATTGGTATATTTTTCCGTTATCCAGTTCAATGATTTCGTTACAAACACGTTCCAAGAAGAAACGGTCGTGCGTTACCATGAACAACGTGATATTTTCTTTGGCAAAATAACTCTCCAACCATTCGATCATTTCTAGATCCAAGTGATTCGTTGGCTCATCCAGAATTAATAAATCGGGACGGTTAATCAAAATGATAGCAAGAGACAAACGTTTCTTCTGTCCACCCGAAAGGCTTTTTACTTTTAGTTTAAAGTCTTCCAACTTCAATTTGAACAAAATTTGTTTGTATTGCGTTTCAAAATCCCAGGCATTGTGGCGATCCATAGCGTCAAAAGCCTTTTGATAGGCTTCTTCATCTTCAGGATTTTCCAATGCTTTTTCATAAGCCTCAATCACCTTCAAACTCTCATTGTCCGAAGCAAAAATGCTTTCCTCAATCGTCAATTCATCCTGCAGTTTATTGTCCTGTGACAAAAAAGCCATTCGGATGCTTTTTCGGAGCACAACCTGTCCTGTATCGGGTTCATCAAAACCATTGATGATGTTCATAATGGTGGTTTTACCCGAACCATTTTTGGCGATAAAGGCAATTTTTTGGTCTTTGTTGATTCCAAAGGAAATGTCTTTGAAGAGTGTACGCTCCCCAAAAGATTTTGATATATTTTCTACTGATAAGTAATTCATGTGTATAGGTTGCTGAAAAAATAGCGGTATAAAGTATTTGTAATGATAAAAACCTCTAATACAGTTTCTATTGAAAAACAGAAATCAATTATTAATTTTTTGCAAAGGTAGTTTAATTAAAACAAACAAAAAAAGAAGATATTCTGCATTAAATTATAAAATCATTAGCCAATTTTAGAATGATAAGGAATTAGAGAAATGTAGTTTAACTGTGTGAAAATGTAGTTTAACTAATTGTTTTTGTTTTATTTGCGAATACAATTTCTAATGCGTAATTTTAATTTCATACCAAATGTTTTGACATTGAATTTTCTAGATTTCAGCTCATTCTTGTGGGTTTGAATCGCGAAGCGTTACATTCCTATTATAATTTCGAGAAAATATTTTAAAAATGGAATCGATGCCTAAAAATAATTGAGACCGTTTTTTTTATCTCTTTTCGGTTTTTGATTGTGAATCCTGCCCACCATATTCTACTTTATTTGGAGTGGTATTAGGAACAGAAATAGATGAAAAATTGCAATCTAAATACAAAGAAAATTACGATTAAAATATTTTTAAAAAAAACTAATGAATAAAGAAGCAAAAATTTTATTAGAGAACTTTATTTCTTTATCGTCATTACAGATATTGGGAATGTTATTGCCTCTTGTCACGTTGCCTTATGTGATTCGAACAATTGGTTTTGATAATTATGGTTTGATTATTTTGGCATCTTCCTTGGTAGCCTATTTTCAGTCTGTAACGGATTATAGTTTCAGAATAACCGCAACAAGAGATGTTGCTGTTTTTAGGGAAAGCCCTAAAGAAATCAATTTGATTTACAGCAAAGTGCTAATGGTTAAAGCTGTTTTTTTAATACTTTCTTTCTTTTTTTTAACGATTATTATTATAGTATATCCTCCATTTTATAAAGAGAAAATTGTGTTTTTTTTGACAGTTCCTATGTTGTTGGGGTATGCATTATTTCCGGAATGGTTTTTTCAAGGAATTGAAAAAATGAAGTATATTACCATATTGAATTTATCTATAAAAGTTTTCTTTACTATTTGTGTTTTTATTTTCATTAAAAAAGAAACGGATTATTGGATTTATCCTCTGTTACAAAGTATTGGTTCCATTGGTGTTGGGATTATTGGACAATTTATATTAATAAAAAAATATAAATTAAAATTCATTTGGTTGCCCATAAAAACGATCAAAGAATCAATTGTTTCCAATTTTCCAATTTTTGTAAATCAGTTTATGCCAACTTTATATAATAATTCAAGCTCCTTTTTATTGGGGATTTTAACAACCACCAATTTACTAGGGGTTTACGATACGATAAAAAAAGTGGTGGATTTAGCTGTTGCACTATTAAATATTGTATCACGTGTTTTCTTCCCTTTTCTAAACCGAAAAAAAGAAGCCTTTCAAAGATACAAAACATTAATTTTTTTACTAAGTGTTGGATTAACATTAGGATGTATAATTTCATATCCCCTTGTTTTTTGGTATTTGAATATTACTTACGAAAATGCTTTATATGTTTTGTGTGTTTTGGCAGTTGGAATTTTAGGTCTCGGGATGTATGATGTTTTTGGAGTCAATTATTTTGTAATCAAAAGAGAAGATAAAATAGTGATGATGACCACTATATACTCTTCAATATTCGGCTTTATTTTAGCATTCCCTTTAATTTATTTTTTTGGAATTATTGGAGCTGCTATTAATCTTACTTTTTGTCGTTTTTTAATGGGGGGGCAACTGTTTTATAAATGGAAAAAGTATGAAACAAAATGTAAAAATGAATCTCAGGAATTAATAAAACAATATTAAATGAAAATAGCAATACACCATACCGAAGATACTTTCTCAGAACGTTGGATAGAATATTGCCAACAGAATAGAATAAATTATAAGTTAGTTAATTGTTACGGCAATGACATCATTGAGCAAATAAATGACTGTGATGCGTTAATGTGGAACCATCATCAGTCGGAATATAAAGATGTGCTCTTTGCAAAGCAACTATTATTTTCAGTTGAATTTTCAGGCAAAAAAGTTTTTCCGGATTTTAATACGAATTGGCATTTTGATGATAAAATAGGTCAAAAATACTTGTTGGAAATTATGGGGATACCCTTTATACCAACCTATGTTTTTTATACCAAAAAAGAAGCGATGGACTGGATTAAATCAGCAAGCTTTCCTAAAGTTTTTAAATTAAGGGGTGGGGCTGGTTCCAATCACGTCAAATTGGCCCGAACAAAAAATGACGCTATTAAGTTTACTAAAAAAGCCTTTGGTAGTGGATTCTCCCAATTTGATAGATGGGGTTATCTGAATGATAAAATCATGAAAGTAAAAGGAGGCCAGGAAACCTGGAAAGGAATTTTGAAAGGTATCGCCCGGCTTTTTATTCCAACTGAGTTTGCAAAGATGCGTGGCAGGGAAAAAGGATATGTTTATTTTCAGGATTTTATTCCGAATAACAACTATGATACACGTGTGGTAGTGGTGGGGAATAAAGCGTTTGGTTTTAAACGAATGACTCGGAAGAATGATTTTCGGGCATCAGGAAGTCAAAATTATCATTTCGAAAAAAAAGGAGTTGACGAGAGATGTGTTCAAATTGCTTTGGAGGTAAATAAAAAATTAAAATCTCAAAGTACGTATTATGATTTTGTTTTTGATGCCACAAACACCCCTTTAATTATAGAAATAAGTTATACCTCTCTTGTTCATCCGTATGATAATTGTCCGGGATATTGGGATGACAGTCTTAATTTCCATGAAAGGGAATTTAATCCGCAATACTGGCATATGGAAAACATAATTGCAACCATAAAAGAAGAGCGATTAGTAAGAAGTATATAATGTTTTGGCAGAAAAAAGTAATGACTAAATTCATTAAAAATGAAAATTGCAATACATTTTACAGAAGATAATTTTTCGGAACGTTGGATAGAATATTGCCAGCTAAATGCAATCGAATATAAATTAGTGAATTGTTATGATACTGATATTATACAAGATTTAGATGATTGTGATGCCTTAATGTGGCATCATCATCACAGAGAATACAAAGATGTGCTGTTTGCAAAACAACTATTATATTCAGTAGAATTTGCTGGTAAAAAAGTTTTTCCAAATTTCAATACAGCATGGCATTTTGATGATAAAATAGGGCAGAAATACCTGTTTGAAGCTATGGGCATCCCTTTTGTACCAACGTATATTTTTTACACAAAAAAAGAAGCGATTGATTGGATTGAATCAACAACTTTTCCTAAAGTTTTTAAATTGAGGGCTGGAGCAGGGGCAAGTAATGTTAATTTGGCCCGAACAAAAAAAGAAGCTATTTCTTTTACCAATAAAGCCTTTGGTCGTGGTTTCTCCCAATTTGACAGAATGGGTTATTTCAAGGATAAAATTATGAAAGTAAGGGCAGGTAAAGAACCCTTAATTGGAATTTTAAAAGGCATCGGCAGGCTGTTTATCCCGACAGAATTTGCAAAGATGCGCATCAGAGAAAAAGGGTATGTTTATTTTCAAGATTTTTTGTCTAATAACACCTTTGATGTTCGTGTAGTAGTGGTAGGAGATAAAGCATTTGGCAACAAAAGAATAAATAGGAAGGATGATTTTAGGGCTTCGGGAAGCAGAAATTATCGATTTGAGAAAAATGAAATTGATGAGCGATGTGTACAGATTGCTTTTGAAGTAAATAAGAAACTGAATTCACAAAGTACGTATTATGATTTTGTTTTTGATGAAGCGAACAATCCTTTAGTATTGGAAATAAGTTATTGTTCGGTTGTACAAAAATATGATAAATGTCCTGGTTATTGGGATGAAAATCTCAATTTCCATGAAGAAAAATTTAATCCGCAATACTGGCATATGGAAAATATAATTTCAAGCATAAAAAATAGTTATGAGTAATAGTGGTATTTTCCGCAATTTACTTTTTGCCCTTTTCGCGATATATTATGCGCAAGGGGCTTTATATGCACAAGGTTCGATTATATCACAGGTTTGTCTATTGTTAATAATTGTCATTTGTAGTTTTTATTTTGTAAAAACGTTAATTACAGAAGAAAGAAGAAGTCTTTTTTATAATGTTTGGTCTTTATTATTGGTGCTTAATATACTTGGATTTATTTTTACTGCAGATTTCGATAATTCATATCATGTTGACATGTTTAAAAATATGATTTTATGCATGCTTCCTTTTTATCCTTTTTATTATTTTGCTCAAATAGAGGAGTTAAAAGCCTCACATTTTATTCTTTTTTTTTATATCATAATTCCTATTACAATCCTCCAATTTTATAACAATCAAAGTAATATTTTATTAGAAATTGATCCTGAAAGTACAAATGTGGTTAACAATGTTGCTTTTTCCTTTGTAAGGTTATTGCCTTTTGTGTTTCTGATAAAAAAAAATAAATTTATTTCGATTATTTTGATAATTGTTTTTTTGTTTTTTATTATCCAGGGAGCAAAACGAGGGGCAATTATTGTTGGAGTTTTGGGCTTGATATTATTTTTTTTATTTCAGATACTGAATTTAGAAAAAGAGAAGCGTGTCCAGGGGTATTTTATTGCGATCATTTGTGTTTTTTTTATCGGGTTTTTCTCATATAAAATGTATTTGGAAAACGAATTATTGATTGAAAGAATGAATTCTATTGCAGAAGGGAATTCAAGCGGTAGGGACGAGATTTTCAATAAGATATTTGATTCGTGGTATGATGATGAAAGCCTTAAAATCTTCTTGCTCGGATTTGGTTTTGCTGGGTCTGTGCATCTAGCAGGCAATTATGCACATAATGATTGGCTAGAATTATTGTCCAATTTTGGCATATTAGGGTTTACCATTTATTTGGTGCTTTTTTATGCAGCGCTAATACAACTCTGGAATAGAAACTGGCGAATAGACAAGAAGATGTTATTGCTTACTATTATTTTAATGTGGTTCTTGACGACTTTGTTTTCGATGTGGTATACTGCTTCACAGGGGTATACGCAAGCAATTTTATTAGCATATCTTATGGGAAGTAAAAAGGAATCATTGGTGTAAAAACTTTTTTACTAGAGAATTCTGTAGTTGATTAATTTATTTTCTCAATTAAAAAATTATAAGATGAAGATACTTTGTGTAATAGATAGTCTCGGTTCTGGTGGTGCACAACGTCAGATGGTAAATTTAGCCAGAGGGTTTAAAGAAAAGGGACATGAGGTTTCATTTTTGACTTATCATGCAGCTGATTTTTACGGTAAACTTTTAGACCAAGTTGCTATTCCGGTTAAAACGATTACAGAATCAAATTATTTGAAACGCCTTTTAAAAATGAGAAATTATATCAGGTCTGGTAAGTATGATGTGGTTTTATCTTTTCTGGAAGGACCCAGTTTTATTTGTGAAATGGCTGCTTTTCCTTGGAGAAAATGGAAACTGCTGGTTGGTGAAAGAAATGCGGACCCCAGTATATTCAAATCGCATAAACTAAGAGCCTACCGTTGGTTTCATTTAACCGCAGATTATGTGGTGTCCAATTCTCATGAAAATATTAAGATGGTAAAAAAAATTAACCCGTTACTGTCTGATGATAAATGCAAAGTGATTTATAATATGGTTGATTTTGAAAGGTGGAAACCTTCAGAAAATTTTGAATACAGAAATAAAGATACATTTTCACTGATTGTTGTTGCCAATCACCAGGAATCAAAAAATGCAAAGGGATTAGTTAACGCAATACATTTACTTCCAGTAAAATATAAAGACCAGATTGTAGTACATTGGTTTGGAAGAAGAGATTCATTTGAATTGAAATTAGCTTATTCTGAGGCTGAAAGTCTTGTGAAAAAGTTTAAATTAGAAAAGATAATTTCTTTTTTTGACCCTAGTCTTTCGATTCATGAAATAGTTCCTGACTATGATGCTTTGGGGCTTTTTAGTTTTCATGAAGGATTGTCTAATTCAGTTTGTGAAGGCATGGCAAGTGGTAAGCCAATAATATCTACAGATGTGTCAGACATTAAATTAATTATTGAAAATGGTTTTAATGGATTTGTAGTTGACAGTTGTCAGCCAGAATCAATAAAAAATACTTTAATTAAACTACTTGACTGTTCAAACGAGGATTTAAAAATAATGGGAAAGAATGCTGGAATTACGGCCAATAAACTATTTAATAAAGAGACTATAGTTTCTGAATATATTGATTTAATGCTTAAATAAGATTTGTATGTCATCTATAAAAATTTACGATACTTTTCGTAATTCATTAGCGGTATTAAATTTTGTTTTATTGCAGCTTTATTTTTTTAGAAAAGCCTCGTTTACTTTTCCCTCACTAACCTTTAATTATTTCCCTTTTTCAATAGATAAAGGATGTTCAATAGCGATTGGCCGTAAAGCAATTATAAATAAGCAAACAGAAATTTTAAGTAAAGGAATCTTAAAGATTGGAAATAATTTTACTTTAAATAAATTTTCTAGAGTTATGGCTCATGAGAATATTAGTATTGGTGATAATGTTACCATTGCTCAGTTTGTTTCTATTTTGGATCACGATCATAAATACATAATAGTTGATGGAAATATGGTATTGGAAGGATATATCGTAAAGCCAATAACAATAGGAAATAATGTTTGGATTGGTGATAAAGTGACTATATGTAAAGGAATTACCATAGGCAATAATGTCATTATAGGTGCCAATAGTGTTGTTACAAAAGATATAGAAAGTGATAGTATAGCTGTAGGCAACCCATGTGTGAAAATTAAACAGATATGAGGAAGATTATTTATGTAGCACCTTTTGTTAAAAATCGCTACAAAGGCGGTATCATGCGAATTGCAGAGTATTTGAAAGAGGAAGAAACAATTGTTCAATTTGAAAGTAATAGAATTGAAATGGAATTTTTTAATTCAGCAGTACTTAGCCAAAAAAAGAATTCCGAAGGTAAATTGAGTATAGAGAATATAAAACAGGCATTATATCTTTTATACAGTCTTTCAAAAAGAGTTTTTAATAAAGATTTTGATGCAGTTCATTTCAATTCTTCTGCAAAAGCTCCTTTGTTAAAAGATCAACTCATTTTTTTTTTAATTAGTAGACTCGCATCAAAAAAATATATTTTTCAGATTCACTTTAGTGGCGTTAATGAAACTTTCTTATCCTTTGGTTTTTTAAGATCACTTCAGTTTTGGTTTCTTAAAAGAGTTGATACAATAGTATTATTATCAGATAGTTTTAAAAATGAACTTGTAGCATCCGGAATTCCGGAAAGTAAAATAACTGTTTTATATAATTTTCATACTTTAAAGAATAATCTAAAAATCAATACTTTAAGCTCGGGGCGCGAGTTGCAATTATTGTTTGTGGGAAGTATTAATCAGAGAAAAGGGTTCAATGATTTATTAGAAGCCTTGAAAGTATTAAATATTGACTATAGCTTAAATGTTCTTGGCGATTTTTCATCTGATGAAATGAAAGAATTTTGCGATAATTTTATTGAGGAGAATCGATTAAAAGTAAACTTTCACGGGTACTTAGCAGGACAAAATAAGTTTGATGTTATTTCTAAATCAGACATATTGATATTACCTTCTTATGCAGAGGGATTCCCAATGGTTATACCGGAAGCTATGGCTTTAGGATGTGCCATTATTTCAACCAATATAGCTGGTATTCCTGAAATAGTTCAAAACGGGTATAATGGATATTTAATAAGCCCGGGAGAGATAGATGAGTTAGCAGAAAAAATCATGTATTTAGATAATAATAGAGAAGAGTTGAAAGTCTTCAGAGAAAACAGCTTAAATCTGTCGTCAAAATTTAATTTGGAAAATTATATTGAAAAGATTTGTACAATTTATAATAATTGAAAAAATGGAAAATAAAACACTCCTTATTACAGGTGGTACCGGCTCTTTCGGAAACGCTGTATTAAACCGTTTTCTTCACACGGATCATTTTAGTGAAATCCGTATTTTTTCCCGCGACGAAAAAAAGCAGGACGACATGCGGAACCAATTAAAGAACGACAAACTGAAGTTTTATATTGGCGATGTTCGTGATTATAACAGTGTTGAACGTGCCATGCATGGGGTTGATTATGTATTTCATGCGGCAGCTTTAAAACAGGTACCATCCTGTGAGTTTTTTCCATTAGAAGCAACCAAAACCAATGTGTTTGGAACACAAAATGTCATTGACGCTGCCACTGCAAACAAAGTGCTAAAAGTGATTTGTCTGAGTACAGACAAAGCCGCCTATCCCATCAATGCCATGGGGATTTCGAAAGCCCTGATGGAGAAAGTAGCCATTGCCGCTTCAAGAAATACAAAGGATACCACTGTTTGCCTTACTCGTTACGGAAACGTAATGGGATCAAGAGGTTCGGTGATTCCGTTATTTTTAAAACAAATAAAAAATGATGAACCTATTACAATCACTGACCCGAATATGACTCGTTTTTTAATGTCTTTGGAAGAAGCGGTAGAATTGGTTTTGTTTGCTTTTGAGCATGGAAATTCGGGCGATTTGTTTGTCAATAAAGCACCAGCTGGAACAATCGGCGATTTGGCACAGGCTTTAAAAGAAATTTGTCAGGCTGACAATGAAATAAAAATAATAGGAACGCGGCACGGAGAGAAGTTGTATGAAACGCTTTGTACAAGAGAGGAGATGGTAAAGGCTGAAGATATGGGCAATTTTTACAGAATTCCAGCCGATAATCGGGATTTGAATTATGCAAAATATTTTTCGAAAGGAAAGAAGGATGTCTCCGTAATTGAAGACTATCATTCCCATAATACATTGCAACAAGATGTCGAAGGAATGAAGCACTTACTTTTGCAATTACCATTGATACGAAAAGAAGTTTTTGGAGAAAATGTGGCTCAAATGCCAGGGTAAACAAATAAAAAAGATACATGCTAAGAATTGGAATAACTGGACAACAAGGTTTTGTAGGAACTCACCTTTATAATACTTTAGGATTGCATCCTGAGGAATTTGAGCGAATTGATTTTCAAAAGAATTTTTTCGAAAACAAAACCCATTTGGATGCTTTCGTTTCTCGATGTGATGTGATTGTGCATTTGGCCGCGATGAACCGTCATCATGACCCGGAAGTTATTTATACAACCAATGTTGGATTGGTAAATACTTTAATCGCTTCTTTAGAACGAACAGGCAGTAAAGCACATGTGATTTTGTCCTCATCTTCTCAAGAGAAACTGAATAATTTATATGGTAAGTCAAAAAAAGAGGGAAGGGAACTTTTGGTATTGTGGGCTACTAACGCCAATTCTACCTTTACTGGTATGGTCATTCCAAATGTATTTGGTCCTTTTGGACATCCTAATTACAACTCGGTTATTGCTACTTTTTCGCATCAAATTGCTCGTGGAGAAACGCCGAAGATTCAAGTTGACGGTGATTTAAAATTGATTTATGTTGGTGAACTGGTAAACGAAATTCTAAACAAAATTAGAGAAAGACAAAATGAGTCTGTATATCTTGTTTCTCATACCTCTGAAGCCAAGGTGTCGGAACTATTGGCTTTATTGCAAGGGTATAAAATGGGTTATCAAGATAAAGGCGAAATACCCGTTATCAAAAATACGTTTGAATTGAATTTGTTCAATACTTTTCGTTGTTATATGGATATTGTCAATCATTTTCCTGTAAAATTGGTCGAGCATACCGACCCAAGAGGTTCTTTTGTAGAAGTTATTCGATTGGGAACTGGTGGGCAAGTGTCCTTCTCAACAACTGTTCCTGGTATAACAAGAGGAAATCATTATCATACGCGGAAAATTGAACGATTTGCGGTAATTAAGGGAAAAGCTTTAATTCAATTGCGACGCATCGGCACGGGTGAAGTTTTGAATTTTTATTTGGATGGTAATGAACCGGCTTATGTCGATATGCCAATTTGGTACACGCATAATATAAAGAATATAGGTGATGAGGTTTTATATACCAACTTTTGGATAAATGAGTTTTATGATCCAAATGATCCGGATACGTATTTTGAAAATGTACAATAAAATTTGAAAGTTAGATAAGAAATATATAATGAAAGGAAAGTTAAAAGTAATGACGGTGGTAGGAACCCGTCCAGAGATTATTCGATTATCCAGAGTGATGGTGGCTTTAGACCATTCTGAAGCAATAGATCACATTCTCGTTCATACCGGACAAAATTATGACTATGAATTAAATCAAATTTTCTTTGAGGATTTAGGGATTCGTAGACCAGATTTTTTCTTAGATGCTGCCGGAGCAACTGCCGTTGAAACCATCGGTCAGATTTTGATTAAAATGGACCCATTACTGGAAAAAGAAAAACCGGATGCCTTTTTGGTTCTCGGAGATACGAACAGTTGTTTGTGTGCTATTCCTGC
This sequence comes from Flavobacterium sp., assembly GCF_035760125.1. GTDB lineage: Bacteria > Bacteroidota > Bacteroidia > Flavobacteriales > Flavobacteriaceae > Flavobacterium. The sequence goes on along the minus strand of NZ_DASTTN010000115.1, from coordinate 20,442 downwards.
CAAAAAACGTCATATTCCTATTTTTCATATGGAAGCTGGAAATCGTTGTTTCGACCAAAGAGTTCCGGAGGAAACCAATCGCAAAATTGTGGATCATATTTCGGATATTAATTTAACCTATAGCGATATTGCCCGTGAATATCTGCTGCGTGAAGGTCTGCCTGCCGATAGAATCATCAAAACAGGTTCCCCAATGTTTGAGGTTCTAAATCACTATTTACCAGGAATTAAAGCATCCGATATTCTTAATAAATTGAATCTTCAGGAAAATAATTATTTTGTGGTTTCGGCGCATAGAGAAGAAAATATCAATAGCGAAAAAAACTTCAAAGGGTTGATGGATAGTCTGAATTTGATTGCAAAAAAATATAGGTATCCAATTATTGTAAGTACACATCCGCGAACCCGTTTGATGATTGACAGTAAGAAAATAGAAATGGAACCGGAAGTTCAGTTTTTGAAACCAATGGGGTTTAATGATTATAACGCATTACAAATGAAGTCTTTTGCAGTTTTGTCAGATAGCGGAACCATTTCGGAAGAATCGTCTACACTAAATTTTCGGGCGTTGAATATTCGAGATGCGCACGAACGCCCCGAAGCTATGGAAGAAGCATCTGTAATGATGGTGGGCTTGAATCCAGAAAGAATTATGCAGGGGTTAACCCAATTACAGTATCAGAAAAGGGGAGGCGAACGTAATTTTAGAGTTGTTGCCGATTATTCAATGCCAAATGTGTCTGATAAAATGGTTCGTATTATTTTGAGTTATACCGATTATGTGAAACGGGTGGTGTGGGGTGAATCTAATTATTAATAAGAGTTTTTATGAATATTCTTTTTTTGACTTTGGATAAAATTGAATCACTGGAGGAACGAGGGATTTATACTGACTTGCTCCGTAAATTCAGGGACGAGGGACATGAAATTTTTGTTATTATTCCTTCGGAACGCAGGGATAAAAAAAAGACATCTCTTTTAAAAGGGGAGCATCTGAGCATTTTGAGTGTACGCACATTTAATCTGCAAAAAACAAACATCATTGAAAAAGGGATTGGAACTTTAGCTATTGAATACCAGTTTTTAAAAGCTTTAAAAAAGTATTTTTCAAATGAAAAATTTGATTTGGTTTTGTATTGTACACCACCCATTACTTTCTTTGAAGTTATCAAATTTGTTAAAAAAAGAGATAATGCCTATGCCTATTTGTTGTTAAAAGATATTTTTCCGCAGAATGCTATTGATATGAAAATGCTTAAAAATGGAGGTTTTTTACATCGAATGTTTTTGAAAAAAGAACGTAAGTTGTATGAACTGTCCGACACGATTGGATGTATGTCGGAGGCAAATAAGAACTATGTGTTAACTCATAATCCGATGATAACTGCCAACAAAGTTGAGGTGAATCCAAATTCTATAGAACCGATAGTATTTGTTCAAACTTTGGAAGAAAAAATAAGAATTAAACAAAAATATGGATTGCCTTTAAATAAGAAAGTCTTTGCTTATGGTGGGAATCTTGGGAAACCTCAGGGAGTTGACTTTCTTTTAGAAACAATAACGGCAACTACAAATCCAGATGTCTTTTTTTTAGTGGTCGGAAATGGCACGGAGTACGACAGGATTTTTAAATGGTTTGAGAATAAGCAGCCGCAGAATGCAATAGTGTTGCCAGGATTGCCTAAACAGGATTTTGATATGCTTTTAAATGCTTGTGATGTGGGAATGATTTTTTTACACAAAGACTTTACAATCCCTAATTTCCCATCACGGTTGTTGTCTTATTTAGAAATGAAAATGCCGGTAATTGCTGCCACCGATCCCAATACAGATATAGGAAGCATAATAGAAAAAAACAGCTGTGGTCATTGGGTTTTATCTGGGGATATTTCAGGTATGCAAACGGCCATCAACACAATCTGTTCCGATGAGATTAACTTTAATCAAATAAAGGAAAATGCTTGGAGTTTGTTACAGCGAGAATACAAAGTGGATTATTCCTATCAGCTCATTAAAAATAGATTAGAAAATGTATAAATCATTTTTTAAAAGAACATTAGATATTCTTGGAGCATTTTTTGGGTTGTTACTATTAAGCCCTTTGTTTATAGTTATCATGATGGGGCTTTTTTTTGTCAATCATGGTAAACCATTTTTCTTTCAATTGCGTCCAGGTAAAGATGAGAAAAGTTTTAATATTATCAAGTTTAAGACCATGAATGATAAGAAAGATGGCTATGGTAATTTGCTTCCCGATGCACAGCGATTAACCAAAATAGGAATCTTTGTACGCAAAACCTCTTTAGACGAGATACCTCAATTGCTTAATGTTATTAAAGGTGATATGAGTCTTATAGGGCCACGACCGTTATTGCCGGAATATTTGCCCTTGTATAACGAAGAACAAAAGCGCCGACACGAATTACGGCCCGGGATTACAGGTTGGGCACAAGTCAATGGGAGAAATGCAATTTCTTGGCAAAAGAAATTTAAGTATGATATAGAATATATCGATAATTTAGATTTTAAATTCGATTGTAAAATCATTTTTTTGACAATAAAAAAAGTATTGAAAAGCGAGGGGATTAATTTGAAGGAACAACTTTCTGCCGAATATTTTAATGGAAATAATTGATCGGTAATTATTTTGTAAGTGCTAATTCAATAATCTAAAAGACACTATCTTATATCGGTTTTTACAAAAAAAGCAACAGGGTTTTATAACCTTGTTTTTTTTTTGCTCTATTGCCAATCTGTTAATTTAAAGCAAATTGTTTAGTAATAGCAAAATGTATCTGATGAAGTAATGAGGAGAATTTACTTAAAAAAATAAGTGTTTTTAAAATGGAATCACTATAATTTACGGACTCCACTACAAATATTTAACAATAAAATTTTATAAGTAAACCTGTATTTAAATTTATGTTTTTTAGAATGCTAACTTAGTCTTAAAGAATGCATTTGAACGGTTATTTTGGTTGTTGGTTCTGAAAAAAAATCAATATTAATATTTTTTTATAACTTTGATATTAGATATTCAAAAAGCTGTTTAATAGTTATTTACGTAGTAAAAATTAATAAAATTTTTAGTAAGAAAAAGCTCTTTATCCCCAAAAAAAGAAGCTTTTCAACATTGAGAACCTTTTTTAAATTTCTCTGATTTTTATTTTTTTATTTTTTAAAAAAGGTAGGTATATGATTGGCTACGAGGAAAAGTTTTTTTTACCCAAAAAAAGAAATTTTCATCGATGAAAAATTTAGAAAAGCATCTGAATTTTAGAATTAATTCAAAGAGTATTAAGTAAAAATTAGAAAGTAAAACTTTTTAAAAAGTCGCGTTGTTGGGCAAAATGCCTAAACAACTTAAATGGTCTGTATTGCCAATACAGTTGTTGGTAAGATATGGAATTGAGGTTAGTAAAAGTATGAAAAACTCTACAAATTAAATTGTTTTAAATCAGAATTAATTAGACAATGATAGTATCAAAAATTTATCACTCAAGCCCCCACTTAGTCAAAAAAAAGCTAAAATCGATTGAAAAAGCGTTTGAGCCAATTTCTATAAATAAATTTATCGTTTTAGAAGTTAATGACATAAGATGGTCAGCTATTGTAAATAAAAGCAAGCAATTTGATTTTTATCATACTCGAGAGTATCATTTATTCGAAAAAGGAAATAATCGCCCAGTTTTACTGGTAGCTTTTTTTAATAATGATTTTATAGCGTTACCTCTAATCGTTAGAGAGATTCCAAATACAAATTTATTTGATTGTACTTCGGTATATGGTTATTGCGGACTTATCAGTAGTATTGATATCGGAGATATACCCTCAGAAAAAATTAAATATTTTAAAAAGCAACTTTTAGATTTTTTTGAAAATAATGCTATTATTTCCGTTTTTTTAAGATTACATCCTTTAATCTCTATGGAAGATTTTTTTAATGATTTTGGGGTGATTAAACATATAAATAAAACTGTGGCTATTGATTTGCGTCTTTCACCCGAGGAGCAACGTACGCAATATAGAAGATCATTTAAGTTCCAATTGAATCAATTACGCAGAAATGGGTTTGAGGTCGTAAATTCACAAACGAAAGATGATATTAATGCTTTTATTGATATCTACCATGAATCTATGAAGCGAGTTGGAGCTAGTGAAAAATATTTTTTTGGCAATAATTATTTTTATGCCTTTTTAGAAAATAAAGGATTTGAATCTAAATTATTATTGGCCAAAAAAGATGGAGAGATAGTTGCAGGTGCTATTATTACAATTACCAATAATATAATGCAGTATCATTTGGCGGGTACTGCCGAGGCACATCTCAAAGAAAGACCCATGAAGTTGGTTATAGATGAGGCTAGACTATTGGGAAATAAGTTTGGAGTAAACTTTTTTCACTTGGGCGGTGGTGTTGGTGGGAGCGATGATGATTCTTTGTTTTATTTTAAATCCGGTTTTTCAGATTACAGATGCGAGTATAAAGTTTGGCAAATGATTGTTGATTCCGAAAAATATAATGAGTTGGTTGGAGAATTAACCGTTGATGTAAATAATGCCTTTTTTCCACTGTATAGATTTGAATGAAAAAAGCACAAAGAAAAAAAGTCATCAATCATTTTTGGTAAGTGCTAATTCAATAATTTAGTAGGGCATTATTTCATAATAGAAAAAAAAATAACAAGGTTTTTAAAGCTCTTTTATTTTTTTATATCATAAATAAAAAGTTTTTTTTCAATCCAATTCATGTTTTAGTTTTTTCACTTTTTAAAGTGAAACTTATTATAAAACAAAAAAAAAATGTTGGTCTTGCAAAGATGTATTTCAACGGTTATTTAGGTTGTTGATTAGAAAAAAAAATTAATATTATTTTTTTTTTATAACTTTGAATACGGTTATTAAATCATTGTAATTGATTGATTTAGAAAACTTTAAAGTCAAATAATTGTTTTAGTAAAAAAGAGATTTTTAGCTCCTTAAAAAAAGAAATCTTCCATTCTAGAAAATTTAAAAATACATTTAAGTTTTAGATTTTTAATAGTTAGAAAAACAAAATCGGATTATTGTTACTACGAGGAAAAGGTTCTTTAACCCCAAAAAAAGAAATCTTTCTTCCCTGAAAAATTTAGAGTCGCATTTAAATTTTAGATTTTTTAATTTATGATTAATACAAAGAGTTTAATAAAAAATTAATAGGTTAAAACCCGTTTAAAAAAAATCAAGAAAATTTCGGAAAAAAGTATTTTGTGGGGAAAAATGCCCAAACAATACATATGGTCTATATTGCCAAAAAAACAACTTTTGGTGAGATATGGAAATGCAATCTATAGGGATAAAAATATTCTTAAAATTTGATATTGAAAAAATACTCTGGTAATACTGTTGTTTTAATTTTGAAATAATTCGATTATGTTAAACACAAAAATATGTCTTTCCACTCCTCACATGGGTGGGAATGAACAAAAATACATTCAAGAAGCTTTTGATACAAACTGGGTAGCACCATTAGGGCCTAATGTTACAGGATTTGAGCAGGATATTGAAAAATATATAGGGCAAAATTCTTTTGCTGGAGCTTTGAGTTCGGGGACGGCAGCTATTCATTTAGGTTTGGTCTTACTTGGGGTGAAAGCAGGAGACGAAGTACTTTGTCAGAGCATGACTTTTTCGGCTTCGGCCAATCCCATTCTATACCAAGGGGCTTTCCCTGTGTTTATAGATAGTGAAATTGATACCTGGAATATGTGCCCCATAGCATTAGAAAAAGCCATTGTAGACAGGATGGCAAAAAGTAAAAAACCCAAAGCCATCATTACAGTACATTTATATGGAATGCCCTATAAAGTTGATGAAATTCATGCTGTTGCTGAAAAATACCAAATTCCAGTCTTAGAAGATAGCTCGGAGGCATTGGGAAGTTCTTATAAAGGGCGAAAATGTGGTACTTTTGGAACCATTGCTTCATTATCCTTTAATGGGAATAAAGTTATTACCACTTCCTGTGGTGGCGTTATTGTTACTAAAACTAAAGAACTAAGAGACAAAGCCGTTTTTTTTGCCACACAATCCAGAGACATAGCGCCTTACTATCAACACAGCGAAATAGGTTATAATTACCGTATGAGCAATATTTGTGCTGGTATTGGTCGTGGCCAAATGGAAGTTTTGGACAATCATGTGGAATTGCGGAGAAACAGAAATGCTTGGTATAATGACTTTTTCAAATCGATTCCTGGTGTAACAGTTTTTAAAGAACCCAATGCAGATTATTTTTCCAATCATTGGTTGACTGCTATTATAATTGATTCTAAAATAGTGGGAAAAACAAATGAAGATCTCCGATTGGCTTTGGAAGCCGTAAATATTGAAAGTCGTCCTTTATGGAAACCTATGCATTTACAGCCTCTTTTTGCAAACTATCCGTATTACGGAACAAATGTTGCTGAAAGTCTATATAAAGATGGGCTATGTTTGCCGTCGGGTTCTAACTTAGTTGAAGAAGACGATGAACGAATCGCTGAAGCATTACATCTTTTTTTTGATGATTAAATGGAGTTTTTTAAAAACTTAGAAGTTGAATATAAAGAAAGGTTGGTGTATTTGTAATCCAATAAACAGAGCTAAGTAGAGAAATTAGTGATTTATTAATGACTCACATTTAAAAACGAGAAAGTCATGAATTAGGTAAACAATCAAATGGATTTTTTATCTAATTATCAAGTTATTGATCTGGTTCAGATTGATTTTTCAATAATAAATAATTTATTTTGAAGATGAATTTAAAATTACATTTTAACCCGGAATTAAATCATTTTTTTAGCGAAGCTACTACAGTTTTTAATATAAAAAAACTAAATTATCTACCACGGTGGATTATTCTTTCCATTGATATAATAGTAGTTTTTTTATCTGGAATTTTAGGTTGCTTATTGTTGAAGAGTATTGGTGTTAATTTCGTTCTCAACAATCAATTTAAGATAATTGCATTGCTTTATTTCATGTTCACAATTTTCTTTTTTTGGCTGTTACAGACTTATGCAGGTATCATTCGGCATTCTACTTTTATTGATGAGTTAAAACTATTTATGTCACAATTCGGGACTTTTTTAATTATGTTTTTACTCAATACTGGTTTTGAGTTTTGGCAAGGAGAGAAACTATTTTTGAACGCACAATTATACGTATGTGTTTTATTGTCTTTTTATAGTTTGATACTGTATCGTATTGTTATAAAAATGGTTTTCAAACATTATTTTCTTGAAAAGCAAAAAAAAACATTAATTCCTGCGTTTATATATGGTGCAAATTCGAATGCTGTAGCTGTGGCTAATGCTTTAAACTCGGAAAGTCCACTTCGTTTTCGATTGTTGGGATTTGTTGATAAGAACAATCACAATAAGTCTAATCGGGTAATGGGTTTGCCCGTATTTGACAATCTCTGTACGGTTGCTATGCAATCAAAGGGTAGTGAAATACTAATTATTGCCGATAATGTATTGACCGAAGAGGCGATTTCTACAATAATGGATGATTGTTTGCAATACAATTTTAAAGTGTATTCAGTACCATCGATACTAAATTGGGAAAATCAAAATGAGGTTTTCCAAAAAGTAAAGAATTTTCAGATTATGGATTTATTAGGAGGAAATTCTATTACGCTTGATAATAATGCCATATCTAGTCAGTTAAAAGGGAAAACAGTTCTTATAACAGGAGCTGCAGGATCAATAGGTCGCGAAATTGTAAGGCAAGTGCTTGCTTTTGCCCCCGAAAAAATCATTATGGTCGATCAGGCAGAAACACCATTGTATCATTTGATTTTAGATCTTGAAAAGGTAGTTACAAGTTCAAAAATTCATGGCGTTATTGCTGATGTCCGAAATTATAAAAGGATGGAATCTTTGTTTAAATTGTACCAACCGAATGTGGTATATCATGCAGCGGCTTATAATCATATTGTCTTGTTGGAAGAAAATCCGGCTCAAGCAGTATTTACAAATGTGGTTGGAACCAGAAATGTAGCCGATTTGGCATTGTGTCATCAAGTAGATTTGTTTGTGATGATTTCTATAGATAATGCGAAGAATCCGATTAATGTAATGGAAGTCAGTAAACGAATTGCAGAAAAATACGTGCAGTCATTGTTTTATAAATCCCAAAATGGTGTAAATAAGGGAACTAAATTCATAACGACTCGTTTCGGAAAGATGTTGGTTACTAATGGTTCCATTGTCTCTTTGTTTTCTGAGCAAATTGCCAGTGGAGGTCCAATCACAATTACCCATCCTGAAGTTATTCGATACTTCATGACCATCCCCGAAGCTTGTCAGTTGATTCTTGAAGCGGGAGCCATGGGCAATGGAGGGGAGATATTCGTATTCGATATGGGTAAGCCTTGCAAAATAGTCGATTTGGCCAGAAAGATGATTAAGTTGGCAGGATTTATTCCCGACGAAGAAATAAAAATTCAGGTTATCAACTCAAGACCCGAAGAAAAATTATATGAGGAATTTCTCAACAATACTTCAGAAACCTTTCCCACACGTCATAATAAAATAATGATGGCCCATGAAATTAGAGAAGATTTTGAAACTCTGCATAATGATATTGAGGAATTGATAGATGCCGCTAATTTATTTGATAACGATACTATTGTTTTAAAAATGGAAAAAATAGTACCGGAATTCAAAAGAATACATTCCACTTTTGAAATATTAGATCATTAGTTTACTAATTAATTCAAGTAAAATGGAATTCAATTTAGAGGTGTTTTTTTTGTGAATAATGGGGCTGAATTAAAGAAAAAAAACATAATTTCAGGTTCATATTTGTACGATTTTAAAGTTTAATGAAAAGTTAAATGCTTATATTTGTGTATCTTATAAATAAAAATCATATGAAATGTTTTTTTTTAACAAAGAAAGTTATCCTATTATTGTTCGTGATTTCATTGTTCTCTTGTGCTTCCAGAAAGGATTTGGTTTACTATCAGAATATCGATGACGCAAAGTTTCCGGAAAAATTGAATTCTTATGAAATTAAAATTCAACCTGACGATTTGTTGCTGATAATTGTCTCTGCCCAAGATCCTGAAATTGCTGCCCCTTTTAATTTAATGTCAGTTACAGTCGAAAATACAGCCAGACCCTATGTGATTTCCGGACAGCAAACTAATCAAACGTATTTAGTGGATGCCAAGGGTACTATTGATTTCCCTGTTTTAGGAAACTTAAAAGTAGGTGGTCTAACCAGAACCGAAGTGCTCAAAATGCTAAAGGACAAAATCGCAGTTTATATCAAGGATCCAATTATTAACATCCGTGTCACAAATTTTAAAGTTTCTGTCCAAGGAGAAGTCGCACAACCTGGAACTTATAATGTGATTTCCGAAAGAATTACTCTGATGGAAGCACTATCGATGGCACGTGATTTGACCATTTATGGCTTAAGGAATAATATTTTGATCATAAGGGAAATAGATGGTGTAAAATCGTACAATAGGGTTGATATTACCCAATCGGATTTTATCAATTCTCCTTTTTATTATTTGGCACAAAATGATATAGTCTATGTAGAGCCCAATAAAAATAAAATAAACGGGGCGGCAGTTGGACCAAATACGAGTGTGCTTATTTCAATTACATCTTTATTAATTACTTTGGTTACATTAATCGTGACTTCAGGAAACTAATTATTATATGGAAAATAGTAGGTTAAACGAAGAGTTTAAGAATGATTATCGATTTAAATCATTTTTAGAAAAGTACATATTGCACTGGCGATGGTTTGCAATTAGTGCATGTATTAGTTTTTTTTTAGCTTTTTTATATTTGCGATATGCCACACCAGAATACAAAGCCATAACCACAGTATTGGTAAAAGATGAGAAAAAGGGCGAAATGCTATCTGAAATGTCTGCTTTTGCAGATTTGGGATTGGGAGGTGGTTTAAAAAGAAATGTGGATAATGAAATTGAAATTTTAAAGTCAAGAACCTTAGTCGAAAGGGTCATAAAAAAACTAAATCTAAATGTTTTTTTTCTGGTTGAGGGTAGGATAATTGATGGAGAAATTTACGAAAAAACTCCAATTGAAGTTTATTTTGTCGATAAAACGAATGAATTTTACAAAAATAAAATTAAGTTAAAATTTATTGAGTTAACACCTCACACGTTTTCTTTGGAAAATGAGATTTTAGAAGATGCTCCAAAGGTTATTCTAAGTCAGAAAAAAGAGTTTAAATACATGGAACTGATCCCAACAGCATATGGGCGTCTGATTATCAGTAAGTCTAAGTCTGCGGAAAATAAAAGATCGAATAAGCACCAATCGATTCAAATTATAGTCAAGCCTCTTGGTAAGGTTGTAGAGAGTTTTAGAAAACGACTTGAAGTGGAACCGATCAGTAAAACAAGTAGTATTGTTACTATTTCCATAAAAGATCCGATGGAAAAAAAATCGGTAGCTTTCTTGGACAATTTGATTCAAATTTACAACGAAGATGTAGCTGCAGATAAGACTTTTATTTCAGATAATACGTCTAAATTTATTTCCAATCGATTGAAATTGGTTACCCAAGAGCTTGAAGGAGTAGAGCATAATGTGCAAAGCTTTAAAAGGTCTAATACGCTCACCAATATCGATTCGGAAGCGAAGCTTTTTGTAGAAGGATCTAATGATTACGATAAAAAAGCGGTGGAGGCTGAAATTCAGTTGAATGTGGTGTCTTCCATGTTGGATTTTATAAATAAAAGTAACAATTATGAATTGCTGCCTAGCAATGTGATTACGGGGCAGGGAGATGCTTCGGGATTGATCAGTTCTTATAATCAATTGGTTCTTGATCGAAACAGGATTTTAAAATCAGCCACTACAGCGAACCCATCCGTGGTTAAGATGGACGAGCAAATTAACTCTTTGAAATCTACTGTAAGAGAAAGTCTCTTGCAAATGCAATCTAATTTAATTATTCAAAAAAGAGATTTGAACATGAATGAAGGGATTTTGAATACCAAAATTGAGAAAATCCCAGTTCAGGAACGTCAGTTCAGAGTCATTGCCAGACAACAAAAGGTGAAGGAAGAATTATATTTGTATTTATTGCAAAAAAGAGAAGAGACTGCTATTTCTTTATCGGCTTCGGAACCAAATATTAGAGTTATCGATGCTGCAAAGACAGAGGAGTTACCTGTTTTTCCTAAAAAAAACATTATTTATTTTGCCGGTTTATTGTTGGGCTTTCTTGTCCCTTTTGGGATTATATATACGGATGATTTATTAGACACTAAAGTAAAAAGCATTTTAGACATAGAAGGAAAGACAATTATTCCATTTATAGGAGATATACCCACTTCACAGACTTCTTCTAAATTTATTCAAGCAGACAACAGAACAAGTTCTGCGGAAGGATTACGAATGATCAGAACGAATCTCCAGTTTATGCTCAACAAGAGTCCTGACGGCATCGCCAAAACAATATTTGTGACCTCTACTTTTCCTAAAGAAGGGAAAACTTTTGTCTCGGCAAATCTTGCTGCGATTTTTGCATTGTCTGGAAAAAAAGTGTTGCTGATAGGTATGGATATCCGGAATCCAAGATTGGATGAATTTATGCCGCTGCCAGAACTAGGTGTTACCAACTATTTGTCATCAAAAAATATGGTTTTAAAGGATTTGATAGTGAAATGTGATGGTTATAAGAATTTCCACATACTACCATCTGGTATGATACCTCCTAATCCTACGGAGTTATTAATGAGTGAAAAAGTAGATGCGCTTTTCAAAACATTAAAAACGCAATATGACTATATTATTGTCGACAACTCTCCCGTGAGCATAGTAGCCGACACCTTATTGATAGCTAAAAATGCGGATTGTTTTATTTATGTGGTTCGAGCCAATTTTTTAGACAAACGTATGCTTAGTATCCCAAATAAATTATATAATGACCAAAAATTGCCTAATATGTGTTTACTTCTTAATGATACCAATTCTGGAAAAGGGTATGGTTACGGCTATGGCTATGGCGTAGGAATGGAAAAGAAAGTTTGGTATAAAGTGGTGTTTAGTAAAACAAAAGAAATGTTAGGTTTAACAGATAAAATCGTAAGAAAAGGATGGGGAAAATTAATCGAAATTTATGCCTTTCACAAGAGGTGACACGATTTTTTTGTTTATTAATGCTGTAAATAAGATTCTAAATAAGCTTTTAGATCAAAAAGATGTATTTTTTGATGGATAGTAAGAATTGGCTTTTTTATCAAAGCTTCATTTGTGACATAATAATGGAGGCCATCTTGTGTTGCTATTCCTTCAATCTGATGAAATGGCAATAGTATATTGATTTTTCGTTTGTTTCCGGTCGAAAAATCACTATTTTTATAATCATACAAAAGATATACAAAGGGCTGTACTGTTTTAGAATATCCGCAAAGCACAATTAATTTTTTTGATGGCGAATAAGTAGCTCCGGTGATTAATCCTTCTACATTTATGGTTTCTTTTAATTGAGCAATGTGAGTTCCAGGATTTTTTGGTAACATATATACACTTGTTTTGTTTTGTTTCCATTGTTTCGTGAACAAATAAATACTACTTTGAGTAACTAAAAAAGCCTCACAATCAAAATCGGTAGTATTTGCTTTTTGAACTTTGAAATCTGTTTGATTGATATACGAAAAAGCAATAGTGTCAATCACCGGAGTATTCGATAAAACTGAGTTTTTTTCGATTCTTAAAATTCGCAAATCTTTCCGGTTTCCCCTGTAATTATTGCCAAAATCACCAATGTATAGATACAAACTATCTTGAGAAATTTCTTCCCAGTCGTTGTTTTTTAAACCCTGAAGAGAAACTTTTTTCTTGATTTGCCCTTTCTGGTCCAATCCGTAAAGGGTAGTGTCACGGTTGTCATTGTGCGTCCATAATAAATTTTTAAAAGCAATCAATCCTGAAGTTTCTGAGATTGTATCGCTTATTTTTTTCGAGAATTCAGCTTTTATTTTTGCGGAAGCATACTCACAACTTCCATTATTTTCGGTTGCTTTTGGATCAAAATTTTTCGCAAGACGATCCGTACACCCTTTAATTTGGGCATAAGAACCAGTTACAAACAGAAAGAAAAGTAGAATAGTTTTTTGTGTCACAGTATTCAAATGAAAATTAAAAGAAAGATATTAAACAATTACATAATAAAAAGGATTTGGAGCGAATGATTGGGCTTTTTTTGGAAGCACCGTTCCCGCTATCCGTTATATCTTTTTTTATATATAACCCTGTCGGGGTTATATATAAAAAAAGGATACCACTTCTATCGGGGCTAAAGAGGTTTTATTGTTTTTATGATTTTTTTTATCAATGCAATTGTCATTCGGAGGAATGTTGAAGCTCCAAAATCCTAATCAAAATTAACATTTTTCTCTGGGCTTAAATGAATTTACATCATTTATATATTTTTATTTTTTCCCTATATTTGAAATGCTAAAAGTTTTTTCCTGTCTTAAATACCGATAAAAATGTATGAGTTTCATTAAACGAAATTTACTTCTGTTTTTTGTTGCTATTTCTTCTTTTTCTAGTTTTTCGCAGAAAATGGATTTTAGAAGTAATGATTTGGATATGAAACAAATTTTGAAAAACATTTTTTTGAAAAATGACTCTCTTAAGAATAAAAATGAACCCAGTAAAATTGCCTTTTCCTTAATACCCGCTCCCGATTTAAAAAGCTCTCAAGGTGGACTTGTAGTGTCATTCGTGACCACTTTTTTTCTGGATGAGAATCATGAAACCACCAAAATGTCCGAGGTTTATTTTACACCTACAACCAGTTTTTCGGGGCAATATTCTTTTCCCATACAATCCTATATTTATACCAAAGACAATAAGTATAATTTCATCGGCGATTACAGGTATATGATATATCCACAGTTTACGTACGGTTTGGGTGGCAACAGTTCCAAAGACCCACAATCTGAGGTGAGTTATCAGCAAATTCGGTTTTATCAATTTGTGACCCGTAAAATAAAAGGCGATTTTGGTTTGGGATTGGGTTTTCAATTGGATAATTATCAAAATGTTTCCGAAGACTCTGAAATTTCGGAACCAACAGATTTTAATAAATATCAAGAAGGAAATTATTCTGATGAACTTTCCTCGGGAATTGCTTTTCAGGCTCTGTATGATTCCCGTGACAACATTTTGAACCCCAAAAAAGGTTATTATTTTGAGGCCGATTATCGCATCAATTCTAAAGCTTTTGGCAGTGACACCGAATGGAAATCAATATACATAGATGCGAGAAAGTATCATTCGTTTAGTTCTAGACGCCATAAAGTTTTGGCTGCGAGAGCTTTTTACTGGGCTGTTTTTGATGGGAAACCCCATTATTTGGATTTGCCAAGCATTGGTTGGGATCGTTATGGTAAAACGGGTAGGGGATTCACCCGCAATCGCTACCGCAGTAATTCTTTATTGTATTTGGAAACAGAATATCGTACCGATATTACCAGAAATGGTTTTCTTGGAGCTGTTTTTTATGGGAATCTTTCTTCAGTGTCCAATTTAGATACCTATCATTTTGATAATTGGACTCCCGCAGTGGGAACAGGTTTAAGGATAAAGTGGAATAAAATCAACGACTGTAATTTAGCTTTAGATTTTGGTATCAGTAAAGATGATTGGACTTTTAGGGTTGCACTTTCGGAGAATTTTTAAGTTTTGTTAAAGAAGTTTGTCTCCATGATATACTTTGTAGCTAAGAAACTTTGTGATTTTAAGGCTTAAAATATATCTTTGAAAAATGCAGCTATCGGTCATCATCCTCAATTATAATGTTCGCTATTTTTTGGAATTATGTGTTTTAAGCGTAGAAAGCGCTTTGAAAAACATAGATTCCGAAATTATTGTGGTTGATAATAATTCTCAAGATGATAGTTGCGACATGATAAAAACTCGTTTCCCAAATGTCAAACTAATTCAAAATAGCAAAAATGTTGGTTATCCAAAAGGGAATAATATAGGTGTGGCAGAAGCTAAAGGAGAGTATGTCTGTATTCTAAATCCAGACACTGTCGTAGCCGAAGATACGTTTGAAAAAGTGCTAGAATTTGCCCAAAAACAAAAGAACTTAGGAATTGTAGGTGTAAAACTGATAGACGGCTCTGGTAATTTCCTTCCGGAAAGCAAAAGGGGAATACCCACGCCTTGGGTTGCCTTTACTAAAATTACCAGTTTGTATAAATTATTTCCGAAGTCCTCTTTTTTTAATAAATATTATGCCCAACATTTATCCGAAAATCAAACAGGTGAAGTAGAAATTTTGGTAGGTGCTTTTATGGTTCTCAAAAAAGAATTGTATGAAGAAGTTGGCGGTTTTGATGAAGATTGTTTTATGTATTCAGACGATATTGATTTGTCTTATATGGTGTTGCAAATAGAAAAAAAAAATTATTATTTTCACGAAACAGCTGTAATTCATTACAAAGGAGAAAGTACAATTAAGGATGGTACATATATGAAGCGTTTTCAAGAGGCAATGGAGTTTTTCTATAGAAAGCATTTTAAGGTTTCTTATCTTTTTTCTGCATTTATGAAAATTGGAATTGTATTTTTTTCTGTAATAAAAAGAATTCAAGGTAGGGCTAAAATCAAAACTATCCCTAAATATTATTTGCTCGTATCGGCATCTGATACATTGGTAAAAATAATAACTCTTCTTGTCCAAAAAAAGGTTGATTTTCTCGATTGGAAAACAGAAAAAGAGGTAAATTTGTCATCAATTTCAATAAGAAATGGGGCACAGATTATTCTGGATAATGAGTTTGTTTCCTTTAAAGAATGCATTAATATTCATAAAAAGCATAGAAACAAAGGAATTACATTTAGAATTATTCCCAAAAATGCAAATTTTATCATTGGAAGTGATTCTTCTAATGATAGAGGGGAAATTGTAAAAATTAAGTAAAAATTACATTTAGTGAAATTTATATTGATATTATTTAGTAATTTCGCAAACTGAAAATCAAAATCACCTTTTAGATTAACAATATGGCAAGATTTGAATTAAAGCTTCCTAAAATGGGAGAAAGTGTTGCAGAAGCAACTATCACAAATTGGTTAAAAGAAGTTGGCGACAAAATTGAAGCAGATGAAGCGGTTTTGGAGATTGCGACTGATAAAGTAGATTCTGAAGTTCCGTCTGAAGTTTCGGGTGTTCTTGTCGAAAAATTGTTTGGAAAAGACGATTTGGTTCAAGTGGGGCAAACTATAGCTATTATTGAAACAGAGGGAGGAGATGCTGTTTCTACAAGCTCAGAAGTTGCTCCGGCAATTATTGAGGAAATTCAAAAATCTGTTGAGGTTGCTAAAGAATCAGTTGCGGCTCTCGTTAGTTTTTCTGAAAGTGATAAGTTCTTTTCTCCATTGGTAAAAAATATTGCAAAAGAAGAAGGGATAAGTTTAGCAGAATTAGAAAGCATTGTTGGTTCTGGAAAAGAAGGACGTGTGACTAAAGATGATATTTTAGGTTATATAAAAAATAGAGGTTCTCAACCTGCAGCTGTTATGGCAACACCAGCTAAAGTGGTTGAAGCTCCAAAAGCGGCCTCAGTAGCTACTCCATCGCAAACTGTTTCACCTGTTTCTGTAAATGGAGGTGATGAAATTGTGGAAATGGATAGAATGCGTAAGTTGATTTCGGGCTATATGGTAGCTTCAGTTCAAACTTCGGCTCACGTACAATCATTTATCGAAGTTGATGTAACTAATATTGTAAAATGGAGAGATAAGGTTAAAAATGCTTTTGAAAAAAGAGAAGGCGAAAAATTGACTTTTACTCCTATATTTATGGAGGCAGTTGCCAAAGCGTTGAAAGATTTTCCGGGTATGAATATTTCTGTAGATGGTGATTTTATCATTAAAAAGAAAAACATCAATCTTGGAATGGCAGCAGCTTTACCAAATGGAAATTTAATTGTTCCTGTTATTAAAAATGCAGATCAATTGAACTTGGTAGGAATGGCAAAAGCGGTGAATGATTTAGGGAACCGTGCAAAAATGGGGAAACTAAAACCAGACGATACTCAAGGAGGAACTTATACAGTTACTAATGTGGGGACTTTTGGAAGCGTTTTCGGAACTCCAATTATTAATCAGCCACAAGTAGGGATATTAGCACTTGGCGCTATCCGTAAAGTACCTGCAGTTATTGAGACTCCTGAGGGTGATTTTATAGGTATCCGTCAAAAAATGTTCTTATCGCATAGTTATGATCACCGAGTGGTAGATGGTGCTTTGGGAGGAAGTTTTGTAAAAAGAGTAGCCGAATATCTTGAAGCATTTGATGTAAATAGAGATTATTAATTCAGTATAAATTGAAAATGGACCCGACAAATTTTTATAGTTTGTCGGGTTTTCTTTTTTTGGCATTTTTACCATTGACTTTAAATGAAATCAATACCAAATCTTTATATTTGTACCAATTCAAATACAAAAAATGGAACTAAAACTCAATAAGCCAATTTGTTTTTTCGATCTTGAAACTACAGGAATTGACATCGGAAAAGACAGGATTGTGGAAATATCAGTTTTTAAAGTTTTTCCAAACGGAAATAAAGAAAGTAAAACATGGTTGGTGAATCCAACGATTCCAATTCCGCCACAGTCAACGGCTATTCATGGAATCAGCAATGAAAAAGTGGCTAATGAACCTACATTTAATGAACTGGCTCCTCAGGTTTACAATATGATTAAGGACAGTGATTTGGCGGGATTTAATTCAGACCGTTTTGATATACCATTATTGGCAGAAGAATTATTGCGTGCAGGAGTTGATTTCGATATGAAAAATAGAGTTTCTGTGGATGTGCAAACTATTTTTCACAAAATGGAAGAGCGTACTTTGAGTGCCGCTTTAAAATTTTACTGCGGAAAAGGACTTGAAAATGCGCATTCAGCCGAAGCGGATACGATGGCGACCTATGAAATCCTAATGGCTCAATTGGATCGTTATCCGGAATTAGAAAATGACATGAAATCTTTGTCTGAGTTTAGCACCAGAAAAAAAATAGCCGATTTTGCAGGAATGATAGCTTTTGATGCCAATAATGAAGAAATTTTCACCTTCGGAAAGCATAAAGGAGCTAAAGTCGATAAAATTCTGGAAACAGAACCGGGTTATTTTAGTTGGATTCAAAATGCAGATTTCCCTCTGTATACCAAAAAAGTTTTGACGGCCATAAAATTAAGAAAATTAAATACGAAATAGGTTTTGATTAGTAAGTTTCGGAGTTGTCCGAAATCTGAAATCTAAAATCTGCAATCTAAAATTATAATGAAGATCATCTGCATCGGTAGAAATTATGCCAATCATATTGAGGAATTAAAGAACGAGCGCCCTTCGGAGCCGGTTGTTTTTATGAAACCGGATTCGGCTATTTTGTTAAAGCAACATCCTTTTGTAATTCCGGAATTCTCGGAAGATATTCATCATGAAATTGAACTTATTGTGAAAATAAGTAAAGTGGGAAAGTATATTGAGCCTAAATTTGCCCATAAATATTATGATGAGATTAGTGTTGGAATTGATTTCACGGCAAGGGATTTACAGGCAAAATTGAAAGAAAAAGGACTTCCATGGGAAAAAGCCAAGGCATTTGATGGCTCGGCGGTTATTGGAGAATTTTTACCTAAAAGCCAATTTGTTTCGTTAGAAAATATTACTTTTGAATTAACGAACAATAATGTTACAGTACAAAAAGGGAATTCTGGTATGATGATGTGGGGTATCGATGAGTTGATATCGTACGTTTCTCAATTTTTTACTTTAAAGATTGGGGATATTATTTTTACGGGAACACCAGAAGGAGTTGCGGCAGTAAAACCAGATGATGTTTTAGAAGGATTTTTAGAAGGACAAAAACTATTTAGAATACAAGTAAAATAATGGCTTTAAAATACAATTTAGCAAAAGTGTACGCACTTTCGGATAATGATCCAGAGTTTGTGAATGAAATTTTGAATTTGTTTGTTACTGAAGTTCCAGAAGATTTGATGCAAATTGGAGAGGGAATTAAGAACAAAGATCACAAACATACTTATGCCTTTGCACACAAATTGAAACCTACATTAGATTTATTGGGGTTAAATGTGGCATTCGAGGAAATTCTGCAAATAGAAGCTTGGACCAAAACAGAAGGTAAAAAGAAAGAAATAATCGAGACCTACAAAAGTGTTAAGACTCAGGTTAAAGATGCTATTAAAGAGTTGAGAAAAGATTTTGATCTTTAGCTTGACTTTTTAATTTTCTATAAAAGTATAAGACATAAAAGAATCTAACAGTTGTGTAGAAAAATGCAACAGTTAGATTTTTTTTTATTTAATATAGAACAAAAGTTTTAAAATATGAAAGCAGTTATTGTTACGATTGGAGATGAAATTTTAATTGGTCAAATTGTAGATACGAATTCTGGTTTTATAGCCAAATCATTGGATAGGATTGGAATTGAGGTTCATGAGATGCTGTCTATAAGTGATTCTCGTGAACATATCTTAAATACGTTTTCAAAACTTCAAAATGAGGTTGATATTGTTATTATTACGGGAGGATTAGGACCAACGAAAGATGATATAACTAAAAAAACATTCTGTGATTATTTTGAAGACGAATTGGTTGTGGATAATGTTGTTCTTGCACATGTAACCGAATTGATTGAGGGTTTTTATAAGCGAGCCATTACTCAAATTAATAAAGATCAAGCTCTTGTTCCTTCAAAGTGTATAGTGCTTCACAATCAAGTGGGTACGGCTCCAGGATTATGGATGAAAAAAGAAAACACTGTTTTTGTATCGCTTCCGGGAGTGCCATTTGAGATGAAATATTTGATAGAAAATGAAATCATTCCCAAAGTAGTTCGTGACTATCAGCGGCCTTATATTCTCCATAAAACGATTCTTACTTATGGTCGAGGAGAAAGTGCAGTGGCGGAACAAATTGAAGACTGGGAAAATAATTTGCCCGAATTTATAAAACTAGCTTATTTGCCTGCGCCGGGAAGAGTGCGATTACGACTTTCGGCTAGAGGGACTGATAAAGAGTTAATGGAAAAAGCCATAGAAGAGAATGTGGTTTCTTTGACTGAAATAATAGGAGATATTATTGTAGGTTTTGAAGATGATGAAATTCTAGAAACGGTTGTTGGGAAAATTCTAACACAGCAAGAGAGAACTATTTCTACTGCCGAAAGCTGTACGGGAGGGAGTATTGCACAGTTGCTGAGTTCAGTTCCTGGAGCTTCTAATTATTTCAAAGGAAGTGTTGTGGCTTATTCAAAGGAAGTGAAGGAAAATGTATTAGATGTTTCGGAGAATTTGATAGAGGAACATAGTGTTGTGAGTGCTGAAGTCGCTAAGGCTATGGCTTTGAACGTGAAAAGATTGCTGAAAA
>NZ_DASTTN010000114.1:0-10540 GCF_035760125.1 Flavobacterium sp. | reverse complement strand
CTATCAATCTATATACAAGATAACAAAGCAACCCGATAAATACCAAAATAATTACCAGCAAGACATATATGATGTTATTGTTTTCTTGTACGTTATCCATTTTAGATTTAATTTGAAATGATTAAAAAGAGCTCAACACTATTAATGTACCGAAACAAATTTCAATCCGATTATAGACGATATCAAAGTAAACAAGAAAAAAAGCCTCCAAAAAGTTGCGGGCTCTTTGAATATAAAAATACCAACCAGAACAGTTCCAACAGCTCCAATTCCTGTCCATACAGCATAAGCGGTACCAATTGGCAAAGTTTGGGAAGCTTTGTATAATAGCGTCATACTGATAGAAAGTGCAATAAAGAAACCAATCATCCACAAAGTCGAGGTCATACCCGAAGTCTCTTTGGCTTTGCCCAAACAAGTAGCAAAACCTACCTCAAAAAAACCGGCTATAATAAGTAAAATCCAATTCATAATTACGGTTTAATAATCAATACAGAAGGCACCCCACTTAACCAAACAGGGCGAGAATCCAATAAGTCTTTCCAGCTTTCTAAACTTACAATCATTAAATCCTGCTTGATTAAGAAGTCATCTGTCAAAATTGATTCGTTATCCAAAATCACATTCTTTGGAAATTTTTGTTTTAAGGAACCTAGAGCACTTGCAATTACAAAATTTGATTGCATATGATCATTGATATCCAAAAAGGCAACAGTTGCATTATTATTGTAAATTATTTTTTGTGCATAATCTATCAAAAAAGAATCCTCGGAACCGTATATTGGAACAAAAACCTGATTCACTTCTTTTAAGTCTTTGTCGATCAAAACTCCCAACGGCATTTTGACTTTCAGAACAATTTGTCTTGTTCTCTCATCAAATGGTGAATTCACAAACAGCCCTTCTTTACCCGTAAATTTATCCAACAATCTCTCGGGATTTATAATTCTCGAGGTAAATCCTATTACTTTCCCCAGTAAAGTTCCCTCAAATATGGATTTTCCAAGTCCGACCAATAATAGATCATATTCCCCTTGATTGGCAATATCAATTATTTCTGTATCAATGTCAATTGTCGCTTTAAAGATTGTAGTTATTTCCTGTTTCAAAACAACTGCTTCTTTCATTATAGGATTAAAGCTGCTTCTCTCTTTGTCCTCCATATTGAAAGTATGCATTTCATCACTCAAGGATAAATGCAATGCAGTAATAGTACAGGCTTCTTTTTGTTTTTTTACCAAACTATTAGCCAATCGCAACAAGGATTTACCTTTTTCATTATTCCCAAAAGAAATCAAAATTCTGTATTTGCTGTGATTTACTTCTTCATCATGGTCTATGACATCACTGGTTTTGAAAATATAATTGATTAAATCCAAGGCAGGTCCTGTCATAAAAGTAGTCACCAAAGCCATGATTACCATCATCGTAAAGACTTCGGTCGTAAGAACTCCAAGGGCCAATCCAATATTCAATACAATTAATTCCATCAAACCTCTTGTATTCATCAAGGCCCCAATAACAAGACTATTTCTCCAACTTTGCCCAACGAATTTGGCTGCCAAAGCGCTGCCCAAAAACTTACCCGCTACGGCAACAAGAATGATAAAACCAGTTACTTTCCACAAATAAGGCTCGTTTAACAAACCTATTTCGGTACGCAAACCAGTGAATACAAAGAACAAAGGAAGCAACAATATTACTGATACATCTTCAACTTTGGAGATAAAAACAGTTCTGAACTTAGGGACATCCGGCATAATTGCACCCATCATAAAAGCGCCAAACAAGGCATGAATACCAACTAATTCTGTAGCATAAGAAGAAATAATCAATATCAAAAAGAAAATGGCGACAACGGGCTTACTCAAACTGTCCTTGGATCCGTATAAGTCTCCAATTCGTTTCAAGAAGGGTTTTACCAAATATATCATTACTACCACATAAATCGCGGCCAACGAAATGATGTACATTGAACTTTCGAAAGTTCCAGCTTTTACAATGGCAATTACTACAGCTAATAAACACCAAGCTGTAATATCGTCGGCAGCGGCGCAAGTAATTGCAATAGCACCCAATTTGGTTTTATGCATGCCTCTTTCCTGGACAATTCGTGCCAAAACAGGAAACGCAGTTATACTCATGGCAATCCCCATAAACAAACTAAAAGAAAGAAACTTAACTCCCTCTGGAGCAAAACGATTGTAAACAAAATATGCTAATCCAATTCCTAATGCAAATGGAATTACAATACTCGCATGACTGATAACAACTGCTTCTTTAGCTCTGTTTTTCAACACCTTAATATCAAGTTCCATACCAATTACGAACATAAAAAGTATCAACCCAATTTGGCTCAAAAACTTTAAGTTCTCTAAGGAATTGGCTGGAAAAAGTGCATGAAAAAAATCAGGAAAATACAAACCTAATAAGGAGGGCCCTAGTGCAATACCAGCAATAATTTCACCAATTACCGAAGGTTGTCCTATTTTTTTGAAAAACCATCCAAAAAGGCGAGCCACGAGAATAATCATTATAATTTGCGCCAATAAAATAGCCAAAGGATCTTGTACGTTATGAATCATTGAAGTGATAAAATCGTCCCAGGAACTGACGCTTGCCTCTTTATGAATAATGGTTTTGTTTCCCTCAAGATGCTTACCAGACCTTATAATCCAATACATTAGCGCAGTAAAACCACCTGTAACCCCTAAATAAAATAATGTATTCCTGTACTTTTTCATACCAATAGCAATGCGCAAATTTGTTTTATAAAACAAAGATGAGAAAAACTAATCTATTAATTATAAAACAAAGAAAAATAGTAACTAAAATTTAATTCCAGCAATAACGCGTGCTCAAAAAAGAAAAAATAACTTTACCAATAAGGAAGGCTTTATTTCTAAAGGTTTACTAAATTTGCACTTTTAAAAATTTTAAGATGAAAAAATGGT
The DNA here is from genome assembly GCF_035760125.1 of Flavobacterium sp. Classification (GTDB taxonomy): domain Bacteria; phylum Bacteroidota; class Bacteroidia; order Flavobacteriales; family Flavobacteriaceae; genus Flavobacterium. Next base: position 7,586 of record NZ_DASTTN010000114.1, on the reverse strand, counting down.
TTAGCCTTGGATTTTGGGAATTAATTGCCAGAGTTGTAATCAGAAATAAAGCACTAATGCTATCGCTAATTGCGTTAATTACGATACTTCTAGCAATGCAATGGAAAAACATCCACTTCACCCATACCGAAGCTAATCTTTTACCTGCCGACAACATAGTCAATATCGAATACAATGCTTTTTTAAACAAGTTTGGAGAAGAAGGGAACCTGATTGTCATTGGCGTAAAAAACAATGCGATATTCACTCCAAAAGTTTATGCCTCTTGGGTAAAACTAATGGAAACTATCAAATCCAACAAGGATGTCGATTTGGTTATTTCATTAAATGATCTAAAAAAACTGCAAAAAAACGAAGCCGAGGAAAAATTTGAACTAGTTCCATTTGTTGACCAAAACAAAACATTGGACAAAGACTATCTGCTAAAAATTAAGCATGAACTTTTTAATAAACTCCCTTTTTACGAAGGATTACTTTTTAATAAAAAATCAGGAAGCATCCGCTCGGCAGTTTATCTCGATAAAAAAATTGTAAACACGCCAGAGAGAAAAAACTATGTTCTCAACAAACTGATTCCTGCCATAAAATCCTTCGAAAAGGAAACAAACATCAAGCTTCGTGTTTCAGGAATGCCTTATATCAGAACGCTGAATGCGCAGACCATCCTCAATGAAATTAGTCTTTTCATTGGTGCAGCATTATTTGTCACTTCCCTATTGTTCTTTTACTTTTTCAGAAGTTTTAGAGCTACGATGATATCTCTTTTCATTGTAATCATTAGTGTAATGTGGTCTTTTGGAATTTTGGGATTATTGAATTATGAGATTACGGTATTGACTGCCATGGTGCCAACGTTAATGATTGTTATCGGAATTCCGAACTGTATATTCCTGACAAACAAATACCATCAGGAATTCAAAATTCACGGAAACAAAGCCAAAGCCATACAGCGTGTAACTACCAAGGTGGGAATGGCGATGCTGATGACCAATGTGACCACCGCGATTGGATTTTTCACTTTTATCACTTCCAATAATAAACTACTTATCGAGTTTGGAAATGTGACCTCTATCAACATTTTAATGCTGTTCATACTATGCATCATTGCTATTCCAATTTTGCACAGCTATGTTCCAGCCCCGATAGAAAGACATTTGGAACATTTGGACAGAAATTCCATCAAGAGTTTCATGGATTGGATCTTGAGAAATGTAAAGTATAATCGTTTCTCTATTTATGCTGTGGCTGTCAGTCTTTTGGTCATAAGCATCATAGGAATCAACAAATTGCGCATTTCCGGAAGTTTAATTGAAGACATGCCCAAAAAAGAAGAGTTCTTCAAGGACATTGTTTTTTTCGAAAAAGAATTTGACGGTGTTATGCCATTGGAAATAATGATTGACACCAAACACAAGAAAGGGATAATGAAATTATCTACTTTGAAAAAAATGGATGAACTCCAAAAAACAATAGAGGAAATTCCGGAACTTTCAAAACCGATTTCCATTGTCAATCTAGTTAAATATTCCAAACAGGCTTATTACAATGGTAATCCTGATTATTATGAGTTACCCACTTCACAGGAACAGGCTTTTATTTTGTCCTATGCCAAAAATGCCACTAAGAATTCCAAAGAGAATTTGATGAAAAGCTATGTTGACAAAGAGGGACAAGTAGCCCGAATTACTACATTTATGCGTGATGAAAGCGGCGGCAGAATCCCTATAATTGAAGCCGAAATCCGAAGAAAAGCTGATATATTATTCCCTCCTGACAGATACAAGGTAATTATTACAGGAAAAGCGTTAGTTTTCCAGAAAGGAACTGGATACCTGCTCGATAACTTGCTTTCTTCGTTGGTGTTTGCGTTTTTCTTGACAGCGCTTTTGATTGCATTTATGTTTCGCTCTTTCAAGATGGTGTTGGTTTCGATAATCCCAAACCTCTTGCCTTTGTTGCTTACTGCGGGAATTATGGGCTTTTTGGACATTCCGTTAAAACCTTCGACGATTTTGGTTTTTGGTATTGCCTTTGGGCTTTCGGTCGATGACACAGTTCGATTCTTGGCCCAATACCGGGAAGAGTTAAAGAAAAACGACTGGAAAATAAAGAAATCTGTTTATGCAACCTTCAACGAATCGGGACTGAGTATGTTTTACACTTCGATCGTTTTGTTCTTCGGATTTTCGGTATTTATGCTATCGAGCTTTGGGGGAACTATTGCCCTTGGGGGATTGATTTCATTGACTTTATTATTCGGGATGTTATCAAATTTGATGTTGCTTCCTGCATTGGTGTTGACATTGAACAAAACAATTGCCAACGAACAGGAATTTATAGAACCTAAAATTGAGATTCTGGAATTCACGGACGAAGAAATTGATGATTTTGAGAAAAAATCAGAATAAACACACGGCTATAGAGCAATACAATTAAACTATCAAAGCTACATCCCTAAAAACGATGTAGCTTTTTGTTTTAAAACCAACTTTAATCCTCAAAATCCCCTAATCTTTCTGAAAGCCAAGCCCTGATTAGTTCACTTAATTTCTATTTTCATAGGAGTTCATTGAATTACGTTTGCAGCGGCATCCTTTTACTTTTTTCTTTAAAAAGTAAAAGATATAGCGGATAGCAGGAAATTGCTCCTTATTACACTATATCTCACAATGACAATTACAAACAAATCCTTTATATTTGCATTTAGATTAAAACACTGATTTTTGTTTTGATCTAAATTTAAAATCAAAAATTAAAATGAGACACACAAAAGTTAAAGACTTACTAAACAGTACAACGACGTTACAGGAAATTAATGCAAAAGGTTGGGTTAGAACTTTTAGGAATAATCAGTTTATTGCTTTAAATGATGGTTCTACCATTAATAATATACAGTGTGTTGTTGATTTTGAGAATACACCAGACGAAACTTTGAAGAGAATTACGACTGGAGCGGCGGTATCTGTAACTGGAAGTTTGGTGGAGAGTAAAGGCGCTGGACAAAAATACGAGATTCAGGTTAACAAACTGGAAATCTTAGGTGATTCAGATGCAGAGAAATTCCCAATGCAACCAAAGAAACATTCGTTGGAATTCCTGCGTGAAAATGCGCATTTAAGAGTTAGAACTAATGCTTTTGGAGCAATTATGCGTGTGCGTTCGGTTTTGTCATTTGCAGTACACAGTTATTTCCAGCAAAAAGGGTTTGTGTATGTAAATACGCCAATCGTCACAGGAGCCGATGCAGAAGGTGCTGGCGAAATGTTCCAAGTAACTTTATTGCCATTGGACAATTTACCTAAAAACGAAGAAGGTAACATTGACTATAAAAAAGATTTCTTCGGAAAACACACAAACTTAACGGTTTCTGGGCAATTGGAAGGAGAAACTTTTGCAATGGCTTTGGGACAAATTTATACTTTTGGACCTACTTTTAGAGCCGAAAATTCAAATACTTCTCGCCATTTGGCTGAATTTTGGATGATTGAGCCAGAAGTAGCTTTCAATGATTTGAATGACAATATGGATCTTGCTGAAGATTTTATTAAATATGTAGTAAAATATGCGGTTGACAATTGCGGTGATGATTTGAAATTCTTGGAAGGTCGTTTGATCGAAGAAGAAAAATCAAAACCACAGGCTGAAAGAAGCGAAATGCCTTTGTTGGAAAAATTAGGTTTTGTCATGAATAACAATTTCAAACGTGTTTCATATACTGAAGCTATTGACATCCTAAGAGATTCCACTCCAAACAAAAAGAAAAAATTCCAATATATCATTAACGAATGGGGAGCTGATTTACAATCGGAACACGAGCGTTATTTGGTTGAGAAACACTTTAAATGTCCGGTAATCTTGTTTGATTATCCTGCAAATATCAAAGCTTTCTACATGCGTTTGAACGAAGACGGAAAAACAGTTCGTGCGATGGATATCCTTTTCCCTGGAATTGGAGAAATCGTAGGAGGTTCTCAAAGAGAGGAGCGTTTTGATGTTTTGGTCGAAAAAATGAAAGCCCTAGGAATCGACGAAGAAGAATTATGGTGGTACTTGGATACTAGAAGATTTGGTTCTGCGGTTCACTCTGGTTTTGGACTTGGATTTGAAAGATTGGTACTTTTTGTAACTGGAATGACCAACATACGTGACGTAATTCCTTTCCCAAGAACACCACAGAATGCTGAATTTTAATAAAGAGTTGATGGTTGATGGTTGTCGGTTTTTAGCCAACAACCATTAACCAATAACCAACAACTATAAATATGCTAAAGCAATTTTTAAATTTAAAAATATCACAGAAATTATCTCCACAACAAATCCAGTTGATGAAGTTAATTCAGTTGCCTACGCAAGCATTTGAGCAAAGATTGTTGGAAGAAATGAATGAGAATCCTGCTCTGGAATCTGGAAAAGAGGAGGACAATTATGAAAAAGACGAATACGACACTGAACAATATGACGACTATGACGATTCGGAGGCTGACAGAGTCGAAGCCGAAGACATCAACATAGACGAATATCTAAACAGCGACGACACTCCTGATTACAAAACACAGGCCAACAATTACAGCGATGACGATGAAACCAAAGAAACGCCATTTGCCGCAACGATAAGTTTTCATCAAGACCTCATCAATCAATTAAACACTTTCATCCTGAATGATGAAGAACGTGATATTGCCGAATTTTTGGTGGGAAGTATTGACGATATGGGATATATCCGAAGAAGCGTCTCGGACCTGGTCGATGACATGGCCTTTACCCAAGGGCTTTACACTACCGAGAAACAAGTTGAAGCTATTCTACATATCATTCATGAACTCGAACCAACAGGCGTTGGAGCTAGGGATTTACAGGAATGTCTATTGTTACAACTAAAACATAAAACCCCAACTGAATCAGTTGAATTGGCCACAAACATAATCGAACAGCAATTTGATTCGTTCGTGAGAAAGCATTATGACAAATTGATTCAGAAATTCAGCATTTCCAATGAACAGCTTAGAAATGCCATTCATGAAATTGAAAGGCTCAATCCAAAACCTGGAGGCTCTTTTTCTGGAAACAATAAAATTACTGAAAACGTAGTCCCTGATTTCACCATTCGTATCGTTGATGGAGATTTAGAGCTTACATTGAATGGCAGAAATGCCCCTTCCCTACACGTTTCCAAAGATTATCAGGAAATGATGCAAACCTATAAAGAATCGAAAGACAAATCGCATTCGCAAAAAGACGCAGTGCAGTTTATCAAACAAAAATTGGATTCAGCCAAATGGTTTATAGATGCCATCAAACAGCGCCAAGACACTTTGTACGTAACGATGAATGCCATTATGCATTATCAAAAAGACTATTTGCTTGATGGTGATGAAACGCGATTGAAACCGATGATTTTAAAAGACATTGCCGATATGGTTGGACTCGACATATCGACAGTTTCCAGAGTGGCTAACAGTAAATATGTAGAAACTCCTTATGGTACAAAACTGATAAAAGAATTCTTTTCGGAAGCCATGAAAAACGACCAAGGAGAAGAAGTATCTACAATTGAGATCAAAAGAATTCTACAAAACACCATTGAGGAAGAAGACAAAAAAAACCCGTTACCTGATGATCTTTTGGCTGAAATTCTCAAAGAAAAAGGTTATCCAATTGCACGAAGAACGATTGCAAAATACCGCGAACAATTGGAAATTCCAGTTGCCCGTATGAGAAAAAAATTATAAACACCGTTTCTCAACTTTAACACCCCTCAAATCTCTTTTTAAAATTGAAAAAGATACTCCCCATATTTTCCTATATATTCCACCCGCTTTTCACACCGATACAAGCTTGTTTTTTCTTTTTTTTATTCCATATTGCAGATTACAAAATAGAACAGATTAGCGCGTTTTTTTTGCAAATTTCAATCATAACTATTGTGACTCCGATGGCGCTGTATTATTTATTGCGATTTACAAACAAAGTAGATTCCATAATGATTGCCGATATGGAGCAACGCAAAATACCGTTAATCTTTCAAAGCTTTATAATCATTTTATTGCTAAGAAAAACCATCTCATTAGAATATTACCCTGAATTGCATTTTTTCTTTTTAGGTGCTTTGTTTAGCACTTTATTCGCACTTGGATTATTATACACCAAGACCAAAGCAAGTTTGCACATGCTCGCTATTTCGGCTTTAACTGTTTTTGTTTTTGGGTTGAATATTCATTTACAAATTGGAAATATATACATAGTCCCTTTTTTACTACTAATGAATGGATTTGTAGCTTCTTCGCGTTTGGTGATGGAAGCGCATACCCCAAGGGAATTGATTATAGGATTACTGTTAGGTAGTATACCGCAGTTAGCCTTTCTTTTTTTATGGCTATAAAATGTAAAAGACAACTCCAATACTCAACGCATTCATGGTAATGGGCACAGAATCGATTTGCGCAGACGATTTAAAACATGAGTTTATATTATAATACACTTGCAGATTAAAAGCACTGTATCCCACTGAAAGATAAACACCGTAAAGAAAGTCTTCAAAATCTTTATTGTTTTTAATGACAATTTTATCAGTGCCATCATCATAAACTGATTTATCTGCCAGTAAATAACTGACTTTAAAACCTCCATAAATTCTAAAAAACTGGAACTCTACGGGAGTTGAATTACGCCATCTAAATTCAACTGGAAGTTCAACCCGGAATTGTTCGAACCTGTTTTTGTTATAATTTACTGTCGATGGTATTACACCATAAACAGGGTTTTGGTTCGTTCCTTTAATAGACATATTTTGAAGATAGTTATTAAACGAAAGACCAATACCTGGTGCTATTGCAAAAGTCCGGCTTTTGTTTATCGGCATATCCCTAAGAAACCCTGCAGAAAAACCAAAAGATATCTTTTCTTGAGACACTCCAGAAGGTTTTTTTAAAAGCGAATTATAATTAAGACCCGCATAAAACTGATCTTCCCTGTAGAGACTGTCGATCTTGACGTGCAAAGTATCAATTGAAAATGTATTCTCTTGAGAATATCCTCTGAAAAATGATAAAAAAAGAAAACAGCCAAGAAATAATCGCATCATTATTTTGAGAATTAAATTGAGAGTTAAAGCATTCAAAGTTTACTAAAACCAATTGCTGTTACAAATATAAGATTTTGGGAGTTTGATAGCGCTTTTAAATATAAATTAAACTTCGCCGTAAATAATCAAATAAAAATCATTCAAAATATCTGAAAAAAGTATTACTTATTAATTAAAACACATATTTTTACTATTTACACGCATAAGTAATCCAAAATAAACATACACAGCACCTTAAAAAATAAATAAAAATGCAAATAGGTATTATAGGACTTGGAAAAATGGGGTTTAATTTGGCTTTAAATCTAAATCGAAATCAATATGAAGTTATTGCCCATGATGTGAATTCTACTTTCGTCAAGAATATTGCAAAAGAAGGAATAAAAACAGCAACTACTGTCGAAGAATTATGCCAACAGTTACAAAATCGGAAAGTAATCTGGCTAATGGTTCCAGCAGGCGAAATTGTCGATGAAGTAATAACTTCTCTACTTCCTTTTTTAAA
>NZ_DASTTN010000113.1:0-16171 GCF_035760125.1 Flavobacterium sp. | reverse complement strand
TTACTAATGTTTAAAAGTTTTTCTGATGAACAATTAAGAAGAATTGGAATTGCATCAGAACATGAAGTTTCAGTAAGAGCTTTAGGTTTTTTAATCATTGGTCACATGAAACATCATCAAAGAGTTTTTGCAGAAAGATATTTGTAAGTTTTAAATTGGTTTTATTTAAAACAGTTTGACCAAATTTTTAGCTTATTCTCAAAAGTCATAGTATTTGCAGGACTGGTTGAAGGCATTACAAAATAGGTAATGCCTTCTATCTGTCCGAATCTTTTGTAAAAAAATGCATGGCTTTGTTTTCCATTAAAAACAATTTTGGTGATTGATGGAAATTTATCCAGTAAATCTTCAAAATCATTTTCTTTTTGATTTTTGATGTGAATATCCAAACTTCCTTTTCGTTCGCAGTTTTCTAAAACATCCCATAACCCAATTTTATTAGATCGAAGAAATTGAACTTTTTCTTCAAAATTTTCCGGGATTGGTAATGCCTCAAAAAGTGTATAAATTATTTTCCAAAAATGATTTCTCGGATTTGCATAATATTCCTGTTTGGCTAGAGACACTGCACCAGGCATCGTTCCCAAAATTAATATTTCAGTTTCTGAATTTATAAAACAAGGGAATGAATGTATTGTCATAAAACTAAAGTGCTACATTTTCTTTTTCGAGTATGGCCAGACCAACTCTAATTTTATCATAAGAAATTTGCTCTTTAAAAAAATCAAAATAAGGTTTTAAAGCTGTTGGTGATTCCAGTTTAATTTTTGCTTTTGCAATTTTAGCAATTTCTTGCTCATTTATAAAAACACTCAAATCTATCGGATGGCCGTCACTATATAATTTAGCTAAATGCGAAATTACTGTAGGCAGCCCTAATTTTCTTTTTGTTGCAATTTCTTCAACTGTCATTCCACCTTGAAACATTTCCAAAGTTTCTTTATAAGTTGTATTTACTTTTTTTGCTCTAACCTTTTTAATTTTTTCAAATTCAATAATCGCTTTTATAAATACATGCCCATATTTTTCAAGTTTTGCTTTTCCAACTCCATCAATAGCCAGAAATTCGGAGTCGCTCATTGGTCGTTGAATTTCTAACTGCTTTAAAGTAGCATCATTAAAAATAATGTAAGCAGGAACTTCCTCTTCTTTAGCAATTTCTGAACGCAACTTTCTAAGAAATTCAAAAAGGGAGTTTGCTGTAGATTTTGTTTTAGCAGTTTTAATTTCAACTGACTCAGTATTCACTTTTTGTACAGTTGTCAATTGAACTTTTTCTCCATCAAACAATACCTTTTTTGCAAAAGGAGTTAATTTTATTTTATTCTGTTGATGGAAGGCAATTTCGCAGTAGCCCAAATTTATTAATTGTATAAGATATTGATTCCAGTCATACCACGAAATATCGGCACCAACTCCATAGGTTTTTAAATTTTGATAACCTTTGTCATAAATGGAAGCATTTTTTGAGCCTCTTAAAAAATCAACAATTACAGGTAAGGCTTCAGATTCTTGTAAACGGATTATTGCTGATAATCCTTTCTGGGCAATTATGGTTCCATCAAAAAAAGCGGGTGGATTTTTGCAAATATCACAATTTCCACAATTTTCGGAAACCAGTTCGCCAAAATAGGAAAGTAATATTTTTCTGCGACAGCTCAAGGCATCAGCATATTGTTTCATTCTTTCCAATTTGGATAATTGTACTTCTGCATTTAATCCTTCGGAAGCAAATTTTTGCAATTGGATCACATCACCATAACTTTCGAACAAAACAGTTTCAGAAGGTAATCCGTCACGACCAGCTCTTCCAATTTCTTGATAATAACCTTCAATATTTTTTGGTAAATTATAATGAATCACCCAACGAACATTAGATTTATCAATACCCATTCCAAAAGCAATGGTTGCACAAACCACTTGGCAATCATCGTTTATAAATTCATCTTGAGTTTTTGAACGTATTTTGTTGTCCAAACCTGCATGATACGCTTTTGCTTTAATTCCAATTTTTTGCAATTTTTCGGCAAGCTCTTGAGTAGTCTTTCTACTTAAGCAATATACGATGCCGGATTCATTTGGTTTATTTTTTATAAAATCAATAATTTGTTTGACACGATCCAAAGCTGGTCTAACTTCAAGACTTAAATTTTTTCTATCGAAAGAAGCAATAAAAATTTTAGGTTTTTTTAAATTTAATTGATCACAAATATCGGTACGTGTCGCTTTATCGGCAGTTGCTGTCAATGCCAAGATTGGAGTAGAAGGGAAGCGATTTTTTAGATATCCCAAATTGGTATAAGCTGGACGAAAATCATGACCCCAAGCCGAAATGCAATGTGCTTCATCGATAGCAATTAAACTCACAACTATCTCACTGAATACATTTTCCAAAAAAGATAGACTCTCTGGTGCAACATAAACCAGTTTGACTTTCTTGTGTTTTAAATTTTGAATATGTAATTGTTGTTCTTCTGAAGACTGGCTGCTATTGATAAAACAAGCATCTATTCCGTTGGCTTTTAGACTATCAACTTGGTCTTTCATCAAGGCTATAAGTGGAGAAATGACAATAGTAATTCCTGGAAATACTAAAGCAGGGAGCTGGAAACATATTGATTTTCCTCCTCCGGTTGGCATAATAGCCAAAGTATCTTTTCCAGAAAGAATGCAATTTATAATTTCTTCTTGATTGGGTCTGAATTTTTCAAACCCAAAATTTTCTTTTAGTTTGGCATGTAAAATTTCTGTTGTCATTTTGGCGTATATTTAGAAACATAAATCTAATAAAAAAAGGAACTCGAAATAGAGCTCCTTTTATTTATTTAGAAAATTATAGAATTAATCTTCATCATCTTCATCATCTTCGTCGGCAATATCTTTATCATCAGCATCTTCATCCTCGTCATCACCGTCAACATCTGGTTTATCTAGATTTTCATCTTCGTCATCATCATCTGCATCATCAACATCTAGTTCTAAACCACTGATTGGTTCTACAACATCATCAATTTCATCATCTTCATCAAAATTTCCAATTCTGTCAGCCAATTTAGTACTTACTTTTACTAAATATATTGTGTCTTCAGTTCTAACTTCAACAGCTTCAATCAATTCATTTTTAGCATTTCTAAAACGAATGATGTCTGAATCATCATAACCATCAGGAAATTTTTCGACCAAAAGATTCAAAATTTCGTTGGTCAATTTGGCGTAATCAACTATTATTCTTTTCATAAATAATTATAATTATTATAAATCTAACAAATATGCGAAAATTAATGGAGCCACAATAGTAGCATCAGACTCAATAATGAACTTAGGAGTACTGATATCTAATTTACCCCATGTGATTTTTTCATTAGGAACTGCTCCGGAATAAGAACCGTAACTAGTTGTTGAATCTGAGATTTGGCAAAAATAACTCCAAAATGGAATATCATGCATTTCCATATCTTGGTATAACATTGGAACTACACATATTGGAAAATCCCCTGCAATTCCTCCACCAATTTGGAAGAAACCAACACCATTAGTGCTGTTTTTTGGATACCAATCAGATAAGAAAACCATGTATTCAATACCAGATTTCATGGTAGAAGCTTTCAAATCACCTTTAATAACATAAGAAGCGAAAATATTCCCCATTGTGCTATCTTCCCAACCTGGTACAATAATAGGTAAATTTTTCTCAGCAGCGGCATACATCCAACTGTCTTTTAGGTCAATTTCATAATATTCTTCTAGAACACCTGATAACAACATTTTGTACATGAATTCATGCGGGAAGTATCTTTCTCCTTTGTCATCAGCATCTTTCCAAATTTTATAAATGTGTTTTTGAAGACGACGAAATGCTTCGTGTTCTGGAATACAGGTATCAGTAACTCTATTCAATCCTCTCTCTAATAAATCCCATTCATCTTGTGGAGTCAAATCACGATAATTTGGAACTCTCTCATAATGAGAATGTGCTACCAAATTCATGATATCTTCTTCAAGATTGGCTCCTGTGCAAGAAATAATTTGAACTTTATCCTGACGAATTATTTCGGAAAAAATCTTTCCAATTTCGGCGGTACTCATTGCACCAGCCATGCTTACCATCATTTTAGCACCATTGGCTAATTGCTGTTCGTATGCCTTTGCAGCGTCAACTAAAGATGCAGAATTGAAATGCAAATAGTGCTTCTCAATAAATTGACTGATTGGTCCTTTACTCATATTCTTTTTCTTTTTTATTTTAATGTTCAAAAGGTTATTTGAGATTTGGATATTACAAATAAAAGAAATTTATAAATATCAAATTTTCTAAATCACAAATTTTAATGATTATTTATAATAACCTAAAATTCTATTATTTATTATAACCTAATATTTTAAGTACGTCCTCTGCGGTTTGTTGCTCTGAAAACACTTCAGTTGCCAATATTCCATTCTCGTCACGGTCTATCAAAATGTGTTTTGGCTGTGGTATCAAACAGTGTTGCAATCCCCCAAAACCTCCAATGGTTTCCTGATAAGCTCCAGTATTGAAAAAACCTAAATACAATGGTTTTTCTTTATTGTATTTTGGTAGATAAATGGCATTCATATTTTGTTCTGAATTGTAATAATCATCACTATCACAAGTCATTCCGCCTAATAAAACCCTTTCATAGGTCTCATTCCATCTGTTGATAGCCAACATGATAAAACGTTTGTTTATTGCCCAAGTATCAGGTAATGTAGTGATAAAAGAAGAATCAATCATGTTCCACTTTTCTCTATCATTTTGTTGTTTTTGATACAAAACTTGATAAATGGCACCACCACTTTCTCCAACTGTAAAAGAACCAAATTCAGTAAAAATATTTGGTACATCTACTTCAGCTTCGTCACAGGCAATTTTAATCTGATTGATAATTTCATCAATCATATATTGGTAATCATATTCGAAAGCTAATGAATTTTTTATAGGGAAACCACCACCAATATTCAAACCATCAAGAGTAGGGCATTCCTTTTTCAATGCAACATATACCTTGATACACTTTACAAGTTCATTCCAGTAATAAGCATTGTCATTGATACCTGTGTTAATAAAAAAGTGTAACATTTTAAGTTCCAAATTTTTATTCTCTTTAATTTCTTTCTTATAAAAAGGAACAATATTTTTGTATCCAATTCCTAATCTAGAAGTATAAAACTCGAATTTAGGTTCCTCTTCGGCAGCAATACGGATTCCTATTTTGAATTTACCGTTTATTTGCGATTGCAACAAATCCAATTCTTCGTAATTATCAATAATTGGAATGGTGTTTTTGTGTCCGTTATTGACCAATCTAGCAATGTTTTCAATGTATTGATCTCTTTTGAAACCATTACAAATGATATAAGTGCTTTTATTTATTTTTCCTTTTTCTAATAAATTTTCAACGATATTAATATCAAAGGCAGAAGATGTTTCAATGTGAATGTTATTCTTGAATGCTTCATTCATAACATATTCAAAATGAGAACTTTTTGTACAATAACAATAGTAATATTTTGCCTCATATTTATTCTTTTCCATCGATTTACGAAACCAACTTTTGGCTTTGTTGATGTTGTTTGAAATTTGCGGCAAATACGTGAACTTTAAAGGCGTACCATAGGTTTCAACCAATTTCATTAAATCGATATTATGAAACTGAAGGTTGTCTTTGTTTAATTTAAATTCTTCCTGAGGAAAGTAATACGTTTGATTTATTAAATCGGAATATTTTGTATTCATTTGTTCTGTAGAGTTTTATATTAATTGTATTTGAAAAAATAGAATTAATAGAAATTCAAACTCTAATATTGGCGTAGATAATCTGTAGTTTTTCGTAATCGGCCTTGAAATATTGAAACACATCAAAACTAAAGTTCCCTTTTATACCATAAAACCGTTTCAATAAGCTCAAGAAAGACCTATTGTTACCGTTCCTTTTGGTAGAAAATGTTTTAGTATTTTGTTTTTTATTCATTGGCGCAAATGTAAAAAATAAAACAGACGCAAAGCAATCCTTTTTATTAAAAAATAGCTAAGATTTGTAATCCTGAAAAGCGTTTAGAATTAATTCGTTTTCAACAGATTGGTTAATTTTTATTTTTCCGATACCTTCAATCAATGCAAATTGTATCATACCGTATTCATTTTTTTTGTCGTGAATCAACAGTTCAAGGATTGGATCGATATCATTTTCCTCAAAAACAATATCATCATATATTGATTTTATTGTTGTTTTTATTTGATTGTATTCCTCTTGTGTGATTAAATTTTTGTGCAATGAAATATAACTTTCTAAAATCATTCCTACAGCAATAGCTTCTCCATGAAGCAAAGTAGTTTTGGATTCATTTTCCAAAAAATAACTTTCAATAGCATGTCCTAATGTATGACCGAAATTTAATGATTTTCTAATATTTTTTTCAGTTGGATCTTGCGTTACAATGACGTTCTTAATTTCAACTGAACGATGAATAAGTGCATCCAAATGATCAAAGTCTATTGCTTTTAAATCTAAAAAATATTCCCAATAAGCTTTATCAAAAATTAATCCGTGTTTCAACATTTCAGCAAGTCCGGATCGCATTTAGTTTTGAGGAACTGTCTCTAAATAGCGAGTATCAATCAACACCATTTTTGGCGTATTAATAACCCCGATCTGATTTTTTAAATTACCCAAATCCACACCATTCTTACCACCTACAGATGCGTCCACCATAGACAACAACGTTGTTGGAATATGAATAAAATCAACTCCTCTTTTAAAAGTAGAAGCCACAAAACCTCCTAAATCCGTAACAACACCACCTCCAATATTAATGATTAATGTTTTTCTGTCTGCACCTAGTTCTGTTAGGACATTCCAGATTTCGACACAGGTTTCAATATTTTTATTAATTTCTCCTGCTTCAAATTCTATTATTTCTATAGTCAAATCAGTTTCCAATAAAGGAAGAAATTTAGGCAAACAATACTCATTTGTATTGGTGTCAGCAATTATAAATAGGTTTGAATATTTGTTCTCTTTTAGGTGTTGGTTTAATTTTTCATATCCAATTTCGTTGAAATGAACAGGATAGTTATTAGCTTGAATAGATTGCATGATTTTAATTTAATTGAAAGCGCAAAATAAGGTAAATTTTGCTAATAATAATCGCTTAGTCTCTTTATATTTGCATAAAAAAATAACAAAAAATGAATAATATTTTTAATAACACACAAATTGCATTTGCACTAAAAAGTGATACAGAACTTGACAGAGCTTATTTTCTTTTTAAATTAATCAATAGCCAACCTTTAGTACGCATAGGAACAGCAGTAACCAATTTTGCCATAAAAGCAAATCTTCCTGTTGAAAGCCTTATTCGTGCTACTGTTTTTGATCATTTTTGTGGTGGTGTAAATGAAGATGACTGCCTATCGGTAGTTGATAAAATGTATACCAAAGGAGTTTCTTCTGTTTTGGATTATTCAGTTGAAGGTAAAGAAGAGGAAAATCAATTCGATGCTGCACTGGAAATGACTCTAAAAACAATTGAATTTGCAAAAGAGCGTAAAGCAATTCCTTTTGCAGTTTTTAAACCTACAGGTTTAGGTCGTTTGGATTTATATGAAAAAGTTGGAGAAAAACAAACTTTAACTTCTGAAGAAAAATCAGAATGGGATAGAGTAGTGGCTCGTTTTGATCAAGTATGTAGCGAAGCGCATAAAAAAAATGTTGCCTTGTTGATTGATGCCGAAGAAAGCTGGATGCAAGATGCAGCCGATGATTTGGTTACCGAAATGATGCGCAAATACAACAAAGAAAAAGTAATCGTATTCAATACACTTCAAATGTACCGTTGGGATCGTTTGGATTATTTGAAAAAATTGCATGAGCAAGCCCAAAAAGAAGGATTCTTTATTGGAATGAAATTGGTTCGTGGCGCTTATATGGAAAAAGAAAATCTTCGTGCTGAAGAAAAAGGATACCCAACACCAATATGTGCTTCCAAAGAAGCTTCTGATATCAACTATGACGCAGCTGTCCTTTATATGGCAGAGCATTTAGACACAATGTCCATTTTTGCAGGAACACATAATGAAGAGAGTACTTATAAATTAATGGAGTTGATGAAAACTAAGGGAATTCAATCTAATGATGAAAGAATTTGGTTTGGACAATTGTATGGAATGAGTGATAATATCAGTTATAATTTGGCTGCCAATGGATATAATATTGCTAAATATTTACCATTTGGACCTGTAAAAGATGTTATGCCATACTTAATTCGTCGTGCAGAAGAAAATACATCTGTCGCTGGACAAACTAGCCGTGAACTTTCTATGATTAAAGCAGAACGTAATAGAAGAAAAGGAAAATAAAATTTAGTAGGGAGTTTTCAGTTTTTTAATATTGAAAAAACTCTATACATCTTTCATAAAAAAATCCATTTATATCTACAAATGGATTTTTTTTATGTGTTTTTATTTTAAAACTAAGAATTACTAAACTGCAAATTACTTAGGTTTTTATACAAACCATTTTCTAAATTGATTAATTCTTGGTGTGTTCCTTGCTCGCTGATTTTTCCATTGTCAAGCACCAGAATTTGATCAGCAGAACGTATAGTAGAAAGACGGTGGGCAATAATGATACTTGTTCTTCCTTCCATCAAGATTTCCAGAGCTTCCTGAACCAGTTTTTCACTTTCACTATCTAATGAAGAAGTAGCTTCGTCCAAAATCAATATTGATGGATTTTTTAATAAGGCACGAGCAATAGCAATTCGTTGTCTTTGTCCGCCAGAAAGCTTAATTCCTCTTTCTCCAACCACAGTTTCAAATTTCTCAGGGAAACTTTCTATAAAGACATAAGCATTGGCTTGTTTGGCTGCCAAAATAATTTCTTCATCCGTAGCATTTGGTTTACCGTAAGCAATATTTTCCTTTATTGTTCCTCCAAAAAGAATAACATCCTGAGGAACAATACTCATATTGCCACGAAGATTCTCTAAATCATAATCGTAAATATTTTTTCCGTCGATTAAAATTTCACCACTTTCAATATCATAAAAACGCAATAATAAAGAGGCAATTGTAGATTTTCCCATTCCGCTTGGACCAACAAGAGCTATTTTTTGCCCAAATCCAGCAGAGAAATTAATATCTTTCAAAACCTGTACTTCTTTTCTAGTTGGGTAGCTAAAAGCCACATTATTGAAAGTCACTTCACCTTTTATTTTATTAATGGAAGGAATATGCACGTTTGAATTGATTTTTTCTGGAGTTTCATCTAATAATTCAAAAACTCTTTCAGTAGCACCAATTGCTTTTTGCATTTGCGCATACAATTCGGCAATACCTCCTGATGAAGCACCTACATAACTTGAGTATAATATAAAGGTAAATAATTGCCCAACCGTGATTTCTCCAGCTATACTTAATTGTACTCCGTACCAAACAACAGCCACAATCGTTCCAAATAAACAAATAATAATAAAGGAAGCGAAGAAACCTCTAAATTGTCCTCCTTTAATACCCATTTTAACGACTTCCCTGATTTTCTCTTTGTATCGGGCAATCTCATACCATTCATTGGCGAAAGCCTTAACAATACTTATTCCTTGCATAGTTTCTTCAACAACCACTTGGCTTTCGGCTACTTGATCTTGTACTTTTTTAGAATATTTTCGAATAAATCTTCCAAAAATAACTGCAGCAACTCCAACCAACGGTACTACTGAAACCATCATAATGGTTAATTTAATATTGATACTGGCCAGCATTGCAAAACTTCCGATAATCAATATAAACTGTCTTAAAAATTCAGCTATCGTTGTTGTTAAAGTATCTTGAATCTGGGTAATATCGTTGCTAATTCGACTATTCAATTCCCCTACGCGTTTTTGGGAAAAAAACGACATTGGCAATTTAACCAAGTTAGTATATAAAGCCAAGCGAACATTGGCCAACGTATTTTCAGTAAAATTTACAAATAAAGAAAGTCTAAAAAACGAGAACAACGATTGTAATAACAGTACCAATCCTAAGCCTAAAGCTATTTCATTGGCCAAATGGGCATCTTTCTTGTTGACACAATCTACAAGCATTCCCATAAACTTTGGAAAGGCTAGGGCAGTAACACTGGTAAGCAGTAAAAATACCAATCCAACATAAAAT
Source organism: Flavobacterium sp. (assembly GCF_035760125.1). Classification (GTDB taxonomy): domain Bacteria; phylum Bacteroidota; class Bacteroidia; order Flavobacteriales; family Flavobacteriaceae; genus Flavobacterium. The sequence goes on along the minus strand of NZ_DASTTN010000113.1, from coordinate 5,997 downwards.
TTCCATTTGTGATTATTAGCATATTTGAAAATCAGGATTGCTTTTTGTAGAGAACTTGCTGTAATTTTTGATTTTGGTAAATCATTTTCTTGGTATCGGGCCATTGTATTTGTTTTATAATACAAATGTAAGGCTATAAGAAGATGATAACCAAAAAAAAAGTGGAGTTTCAACTTTAAATAAGATACTGTTTATGAGTAACTAAAGAAAAATCTAATAATTTTTATTCTATTTTTTTTGAATTTCGCTTGCAATTACGAGTTCTAGTTGTATATTTGCACACGCAATAGGGCGATTAGCTCAGCTGGTTCAGAGCACCTCGTTTACACCGAGGGGGTCGGGGGTTCGAACCCCTCATCGCCCACAAAAACTTCATTAGAAATAATGGAGTTTTTTTTTTGTCTTTTTTTTACAAAAACTAATAATATTCCTTTTAAGAATGGATATAGTAAAATTTAAAGTCACGTCTAAAACAATAAAAATAGAAGTACGAAATTCAAATAACTATATTTTTGATTTCAATACTGCTTTGGATATTGATAAAGAAGATAAAGACGTATTGTTAAAACTTCATAATGCATTAACATTGTTATTTAAAAAAGAAAACATCCCTGAAGCCAAAAACCACATTTCGCCAAATCAAACTAATATACTTGACCAGATTAATGCGATAAGTGATTTAAAAGAGGATGAATCTTAAATAAAAACAATAAAGCACTATATTTTTATATGATGGCGATTGTATTGAATAGTTTGTAAAAATTGATGCTGAGACAATAAACATAACCAGCAAGTTATGTTATGCTTCTTTTTTCTTTAGACATCGCCCTCTTGGCTCATCACCTTCATGAAGTACAATTTCGGAATGTAGAAACTGTGCGGCTTCTGCTGAATCTTTTACTTTAGTAGCACTTCGTTCTAACATTTCTGATTCAAAATCAGTTAATACACTTTCCCTTACTCCAGCTTTTCTCCAATGAGATGAAGATTTACAGCCTCTTGAAATCCCCCTTGCCAAAGCGAGCGCATCCAGTAGTGCTTGATTCGCGCCTTGTCCTTTGAACGGACTCATTGGGTGTGCTGCGTCTCCAATCAGAGTCACTTGTCCACCTTTCTCTAATAATTCTGACTTGAGTAATTCTCTATCATACACGGGATAGCCCGAAATCTGAGTCTTCAGAGTCGCCGCTAAAATCTGAGGAATGGGATCGTGCCACTGAGTTCTACGACACGCTTCTTCCTTGAGAGCTTGAGGCCCTTGAGCGCTTAAAGCTTTAGCCTCTTCCTCCGGCATTGGGAAGCTAAGTTGCCACATCACCGAGTCTGACTTATAAGGCATCATGTAGATTCGCTCATTACCATTGGCGGTTTGAAATACAGTGGCCGAGTCCAGCAAAGAACTATTAAGATCTTCAAGAGCACTCAAAGGACAAATCCCCAATATGACAATACAACCGAGGTAACGTAAAGGGGTAGTTTCTTCACCAATCAGTAACCTTCGCACCGAACTACGAATGCCATCAGCTCCAACCACAAGATCCGCCTTAACACTCTTTATCTCACCATCCACTTGAAAACTCAGATTGATACCTTCATCATCACATTCCTTAAAGTCGACTAACTGATGTGCCCACTGTATAACGTCATGTCCTCCGAGTTGCTCTATTAAAGCTAAACGTAAAGATTGCCGTGCGATATGCACATTTGAACGTTTCGGTAACGTTTTCACATCTGACTGCATCCACTTTCTGACTCCCCATTCACCTATCACTTTACCATCTGTAGTATGAACCAGATGTCTTGTTGAAATCACACCTTCTTCCAACGAGAAAATCCCTAGTCCTTCAATCGCTTTACTAGCTTGTTGTAAAGTGAGTCCATAGCCCTGAGATCGAGCATTGAAGTTATTATCGCGTTCATAAAGAGTAAAAGGAATTCCGCGGTGTAAACAAGCCACAGCTAAAGCTACTCCACCTATACCAGCACCAATAATGGCAACGTGTGGATAGTTTTCTTTATCAACTATAGGATGGTTGGCAGAATGAAGCAATCCAGATCCGTAACAATTCAAGCATGAGTATAGATGACTTTTAGGACGAACTGGAGCTGTCCCTTCGCCATTCATTTTTTCAAATTTATCTAATTCTCTCTGGTAGTGGAGTCGCACTTTCTTGCTGAGCCTTTGACTTTTTTTACCACGTCCCTGACATTCAATACAAATAGTCCAGCTTACTTTTTCATTTTCCACTTTTATCACTTCCTCTTCATTTAATTTGTGCTCGATTTCTATTTTGTAAAAAAAAACATATCTAATACTAATCTTAATAGTAAAAGAATTATTATCAATTTTATTACTCCTAATATTACTTAACGGGAGAAATTTATATTTTTCAGTGCTTTGTCCCTTGTAACAGGTGCGCAAATTTAAGACAAAAGATTACCAGTACAAAACTACTTTTGAATTTACGGAGAAACCATAAATACAAACTAAACTAATAATTGTTTATAGTTAATTATCAACTAAACAAATTACAAAAGTGGTTTGTTTATTTTCATTTCTATGCGCTAGGTAACCTCCGTGTGCTTCCACAATATTTTTGGATAACGTAAGGCCAATTCCAGCTCCTTCTTTCCTAGTGGTGAAAAACGGAAGAAATATTTTGCTTTCTATCACATTTTCAACTCCATTTCCATTATCCCTAATCATTATAAAAGTTCTCTTTTCTTTGACTTCAGCAGAAATTGCAATCTGCTTTTTTTCAGTATCCGCTAAGGCATGAATACAATTTGTCAAGAGATTGATTAATACCTGTTCCATTTGTAGAGAGTCAACATTTAGCCTGCGGTCGAAAGTAATATTGTTTATGACTACTATTTGTTCCTTTTTGAAGATAGGGGCCATAATCTGTAAACTATTTTCTATCAATTTTAACAATTCAATATTTTCCTTTTGTGGTGATGGCAACATGGCAAGTTTGCGGTAACTTTCTACAAATTGTTGTAAATGGTCACTTCTCCTTAACATCGTGGCAACGCTAGTTTTCATATCATCTAAATCTTCTGCCGAAATATTTTCTTGTTGAACTAAGTCCTGTAGATTTTGGGAAAGTGATCGAATAGGGGTAATCGAATTCAAAAGTTCATGGGAAATAACTTTCATTAGATTAATCCAAGCTTCTTTTTCTTTTTTATCGATTACATTTTGAATCGAATCTAACAAAACAATAAAATAATCGTTATTGAAAATTTGACTCCTAGAGGTTTGCATCGCAAATGTCTGTGTATCCTGTTGGTTAATGCGTATTTCTAATGATGTTTTAATTTCTTGGAAATTCTGGTTCTCTATGATTTCACATAAAGTAGGCAAATTATTTTTTAGATAGCTCCATTTGGAAACCTTTGGGACATCAAAATGTTTCGAAAAATAATCATTCATCAAAAATATATTCCAGTCAGTTTCTCCTTTTTGAAGAATGATAATGCCTGTTTCGATATTGTTTAAAATTGAACTGTAAACAATGTCTTTTGAAACTTGTTCATTTTGTTTGTTTTTTAGGTTTTCATACAATTTGAATAAGGTTGAATAGTTTTGATAGGATTTATGCTTTGAAAAATCTGATGTAAAATCGTTTTGCAAAATGGAGGTAATTGTTCTGTCGTAAACCAAAAAGACATTTTTTAGATAAAAATACGTTTCAAGAACGAATAGTAAAGTTATGAGAAAACCGAATATAGCCGAAAAAATTAATCCTTTTTGAAAAAGGAAAATTGAAGTTCCAGTACTTGAAAGAATTAATATTAATCGAAAAAAAAGGAGATGGTATGTTTTCAAGGATTTATACGTATTAGTTGGTGGTAATATTATATTTTTCTAAGCGTCGGTATAATGATGCTCTTGACAACCCTAACTCTTCAGCTGTTTTACTAATATTGTTATTGTTCTTAGTGAGTATTTTTTCGATTGCTGTTTTTTCAACAGCTGACAGCTGAATATCATCTTGATTTTCTTCGTAAGTAGTGATTTTCTCCAAATCCAAATCGGAAACAGTAATGAGATTGTTTTCGCAAAGAATCACGGCACGTTCAATTCTATTTTCCATTTCCCTGATATTACCATTCCAAGCATGTTTTTCAATTTGTTCTAATGCCTTTTCATCAAAAGTGATTTCGTTTCGTTCGTATTTCGCCATCATTTTTTGCAAAAGATAGTGCGATAACGGAATTTTATCTTCGTTTCGTTCCCTCAATGGTGGCAACACAATTTCCATAGTGTTGATGCGATAATACAAATCCTCCCTAAAATTTTTATCAACAACTTCTTGCTTCAAATTCAGGTTGGTAGCCGTAATGATGCGGACATTCAAAGGTCTTGCCTTAGATTCTCCCAATCGGGTTACTGTTTTGGTTTGAATAACCTGCAAAAGTTTAGATTGCAAATGCAAAGGAACATTCCCAATTTCATCCAAAAAAATAGTTCCGTTTTGAGCCATTTCAAAACGTCCAGGTGTATCAGTTTTGGCATCAGTAAAAGCGCCTTGTACATAACCAAATAATTCACTTTCGAAAATATTGGTATTCAATGAACCCAAATCAACGTGGATAAAGGAACTGTTTTTTCGTTCTGATTGTTGATGGATATGATGTGACAAAACATATTTACCGGTTCCATTTTCACCAAGAATTAAAACGTTGGCATCGGTTTTGGCTACTTTATCTGCCAGAGAATAAGCCTTTTTTATGACATCTGAATTACCAACGAAGAATTCTTCTATACTCTCAACATTATTTTGCTTCTTTTGTTCTTTTCGGCTTTTATCAACACCTTGTTTTACAACGCTGAGCAATTTTTCGTTTTCCCAAGGTTTTAAAATATAATCAAAAGCGCCCGATTTTAAACCTTCAACCGCAGTTTCTACCTTACCAAAAGCAGTCATCAAAATAACGACGGTTTTTGGCGAAAGCGTTTTTATTTCTTTTAATAAATACAAACCCTCTCTGCCGTCCTCAAATCCTATTCTGTAGTTCATATCCAACAAAACGACGTCGATGGTATTTTTTGCCAATAATTCAACCACATTTTTCGGGTTATTGAGTGTAAAAATGTTTTCAAAATGCTTTTTAAGAAGCATTTTAGAAGCAAAAAGAATGTCTTCTTGATCGTCTATGATTAATATAGAGGCGTTGGTCTTTTTCATTGTTGTTCGGTTTCGGACAAAAGGTGTTCATTATCGAACACTTAAAAAATTTGGTTAAAAATAAAAGCTTAAAAATAAGCGGATTAGGATGTTTAAATTTCTGGCACGATAATCTCTTTAGACTTATCAAATTATCAGAAATGGACACCATAATTACACGTAAAACTAACAAAAATAAGTATCTTTTAATTGGTTTGCCAATTATCTTAATCTTTGGGTATATCATCTTTACTTCGGCAACCAAGAAAAGAAGCCTTACAATAAAGAAAGACGAAATCACGATTAAGACAGTTGAAAATGATTATTTTGAAGATTTTATGTCTTTTCAGGCAAAAGCGGCTCCCTTACATTCAATGCTAATTAACATCATTGAAGGTGGAGCGGTTCAGGAAATATTTGTCGAAAACGGAGATATGGTTATCAAAGGGCAACCACTGGCAAGATTGTACAATCCAAATGCAGAACTGGCTTATATGCAACAGGAAACGGCAATTATTGAGCAAATCAATAATTTGAATAAAGCCAAACTCGATTTGAGAAATCAAGAGTTGAATTTAGAAAAAGACTTGATTGCAATAGAACACGATTATCTGGATGCAAAAAATCTATTTGATTTGAACAAGAAGCTTTTTGAACAAGAAATACTTTCTAAAAATGAATGGGAGAAGACCAACGAGAATTATCGTTTTCAAAAAGAGCGTATGAACATTATCAAACAAAGTGTCAAAAAAGAAAAACTGGCAAATCAAATTCAGATTGGACAGCTAAACCAATCGATTGCCATAATGAACAAAAGTTTGGA
>NZ_DASTTN010000112.1:0-6038 GCF_035760125.1 Flavobacterium sp. | reverse complement strand
CAAAGAAGCCCTTATTCGTCGCTTTGGTGAAGATTGGTATTTGGAACTTGAAAAAGTAGCCGAAGACTTAAAAAAAGGTTTGTAAAATTTAAACGATAATTTCTATTCATCACTTTTAAAAATTCTATATTTTACTGTACTTAAAGCTTTAAAATGAATTTAATTCATTGATAATCAGTTAAATATGTTTTGTATGAAAAGTATTCCCATTTTTATTTTTTGTTAAAAACTATGAGCTATTGTGAATAAGTTTGACTTTTAATAACCGCATTATTTCACAATCTTTGTAATTCGTTTTTCGCATCTATTTTCAGTATAAAAATCAAAATAAACAAACAAAATCAAATGTCTCAAATAGAACCAATTTTACAAGAAAATAAAAATCGTTTCGTGATTTTCCCAATTAAACATCATGATATTTGGGAAAGATATAAAATGATGGAAGCCAGTTTTTGGACTGCTGAAGAAATTGATTTGTCACAAGATTTAAACGACTGGAATAATAAGCTAAATGATGACGAACGTTACTTTATAAAACATATTCTTGCTTTTTTTGCAGCTTCTGATGGAATTGTTAATGAAAATCTAGCGGAGAATTTTGTTAATGAAGTGCAATATGCTGAAGCTAAATTTTTCTATGGTTTCCAAATCATGATGGAAAATATTCATAGTGAAACCTATTCGCTTTTAATTGATACTTATGTAAAAGACGAAAACGAAAAATCTGAATTATTCAATGCTTTGGATGTTTTTCCAGCAATTAGAAAAAAAGCAGATTGGGCATTGAAATGGATTGAATCTGATTCTTTTGCCGAAAGGCTTATCGCTTTTGCAGCGGTAGAGGGAATTTTCTTTTCTGGTGCATTTTGTTCTATTTATTGGTTGAAAAAACGTGGATTAATGCCAGGTTTGACTTTTTCTAATGAGTTGATTTCTCGTGACGAAGGAGTTCACTGTGATTTTGCAGTGCATTTACACAATCATCATTTGGTAAATAAAGTACCAAAAGAAAGAATAAGAAGTATTATTGTTGATGCTTTGAATATCGAAAGAGAATTTATCACTGAATCACTTCCTGTAAGTTTGATAGGAATGAATGCAGGTTTAATGACTCAATATTTAGAATTTGTTGCCGATAGATTATTGGTAGAATTGGGTTGCGATAGAGAATATAATGTTGCCAATCCATTTGATTTCATGGATATGATTTCACTTCAAGGAAAAACTAATTTCTTTGAGAAAAAAGTTGCTGAATATCAAAAATCAGGGGTTAAAGTTACCGAAGGTGATTCCCAAAAAATTAGCTTTGACGCCGATTTTTAGAATGAAGTTTTGAATTTTAAATATTTTCTATAGTATTTAATAGCGCTAAAAAAAAATAAAAAATAATTATAATTAAATAGTTTTTGTAAGACCCCCAAATCTTAAAACTAAGTTAATTCAGCCTGATTAATTTCGGGGCAAATTACGGCGTTTTGTTTCATTTCATTTTATGCGATGAAACAAAATATCGAAATGGATTATGGATTGACTGTGAGTAAAAAAATGGATTATGAATTCCTACTGTTCGTAAATCACAATTCATTAATTAAAAATTGATAAAAGTATGTTTGTAGTAAAAAGAGACGGTCACAAGGAACCTGTAATGTTTGATAAAATTACAGAGAGAATCAAAAAGTTATGTTACGGCTTGAACGAATTGGTAGATCCAGTTAAAGTTGCTATGCGAGTTATTGAAGGTTTGTATGATGGAGTTTCTACATCTGAGCTTGATAATCTTGCTGCTGAAACTGCTGCATCAATGACCATTGCTCATCCGGATTATGCACAATTGGCTGCTCGTATTGCCATTTCAAATCTACATTCAAATACCAAAAAATCGTTCTCAGAAACGATGAATGAAATGTTTCATTACATCAATCCAAGAACCAATCAAGAATCACCTTTATTAGCTGAAGAAGTTCATAAAGTGATTATGGAAAATGCTGAGTTTTTAGATTCACACATTATATACAATAGAGATTTTAACTACGATTATTTTGGTTTTAAAACACTGGAACGCTCGTATTTATTGAAAATAAACGGAAAAATCGTGGAGCGTCCACAACACATGTTGATGCGTGTTGCTGTTGGTATTCACTTAGACGATTTGAAATCGGTAATGGAGACTTATGACTTAATGTCTAAGAAGTACTTTACACATGCAACGCCAACTTTGTTTAACGCAGGTACTCCAAAACCTCAAATGTCTTCTTGCTTCCTTTTAGCAATGCAAGATGATAGTATTGACGGTATTTACGATACTTTAAAACAAACAGCAAAAATCTCGCAATCAGCGGGAGGAGTTGGACTTTCTATTCACAATGTTCGTGCGACCGGTTCTTACATTCGTGGTACAAACGGTACTTCAAACGGTATTGTGCCAATGTTGAGAGTGTTTAATGATACTGCTCGTTATGTAGATCAAGGTGGTGGAAAAAGAAAAGGAAGTTTTGCTATCTATATCGAAACTTGGCATGCCGATATCTTTGATTTCTTGGATCTGAAAAAGAATACAGGTAAAGAAGAAATGCGCGCGAGAGATTTGTTCTTCGCGATGTGGACTTCTGATTTATTCATGAAGCGTGTACAGGAAGATTCTACTTGGACTTTAATGTGTCCTAACGAATGCCCAGGTTTGTATGATGTATACGGAGAAGAATTCGAAGCTTTATATACTGATTATGAATTTAGAGGTAAAGGTAGAAAAACAATCAAAGCTCGTGAATTGTGGGAGAAAATCCTGGAATCACAAATCGAGACTGGTACTCCTTATATGTTGTACAAAGATGCTGCCAACAGAAAATCAAACCAAAAAAATCTAGGTACTATTCGTTCTTCGAATTTGTGTACCGAAATTATGGAATTCACTTCAAGTGATGAGGTAGCTGTTTGTAATTTGGCTTCTATTTCGTTGCCAATGTTCGTTGAAAACGGAAAATTCAATCACCAATTATTATACGACGTTACTAAACGTGTGACTCGTAACTTGAACAGAGTAATCGACAGAAATTACTATCCAGTAAAAGAAGCCGAAAATTCCAATATGCGTCACAGGCCAATCGGTCTTGGGGTACAAGGACTTGCCGATGCTTTTATCATGTTGCGTTTGCCTTTTACAAGTGATGAAGCTAAAACATTAAATCAAGAAATATTCGAAACCCTTTACTTCGCTGCCTGTACCGCGTCTATGGAAATGGCAATAGAAGAAGGTCCTTATTCAACTTTCAAAGGATCACCAATGTCTAATGGAGAATTCCAACACAATTTGTGGGGAATGAAAGACGAAGAATTATCCGGAAGATGGGACTGGGCTTCGCTTAGAAAAGAAGTGGTGAAAAACGGTGTTCGTAATTCATTATTAGTTGCGCCAATGCCAACAGCTTCGACTTCTCAAATTTTGGGTAACAATGAAGCATTCGAACCATATACTTCGAATATTTATACAAGACGCGTATTGTCTGGTGAATTTATTGTGGTAAACAAACATTTATTGCACGATTTAGTAAAATTAGGATTGTGGAATGACGACTTGAAACAAGAAATCATGCGTCACAATGGATCGGTTCAAAATATTGATATAATTCCTCAAGATTTGAAAGAATTATACAAAACCGTTTGGGAAATGTCTATGAAAGACATTATCGATATGTCTCGTCAAAGAGGATATTTTGTGGATCAATCACAATCATTGAACTTGTTTATGCAAGATGCCAATTATTCTAAATTGACTTCAATGCACTTCTACGCTTGGCAATCTGGTTTGAAAACAGGAATGTATTATTTGAGAACCAAAGCGGCGGTTGATGCGATTAAGTTTACTTTGAACAACGATAAAAAAGAGGAAGTTATTCCAGATTCTAAACCACAAGCTAGAGTTCTTGAGGCGGTTGAAGTAGTAGAAACTCAAATGACTGCTGAAGAATACAGAGCAATGATTGAATTAGCTAAAAATGCTGGTCCAGACGATTGCGAAATGTGTGGGTCTTAATGAGAAAATAGATTAAAGAACAAAGAATAAAGAGAAGCAGCTGTCAGTTATGATGGCTGTTTTTTTTTAGGAGCTATTTCCCGCTTTTCGTTTCAATCTTTTATCTCGTTAAAGGAACGAGATAAAAGGATTTCCACTATAATCGGGGCTAAAAGACATTCGTTTCCATAATTAAATTTGTCTAAATTTGCCGAATTCATTTAAAGAAATAGTATTTAAAATCCAATTCACTTGAGTTTATTATATTTTACAGACCGAAGCATTGTCCATCTTGAGGATGTAGTGTTTAATGATGCAGTTTCCGAGCAAATTAATCAGTTCTTAAAGGAATATCAGTTTCGTTCCGTTTTGGAGCAATATGAGTTGCCTGTAGTGAATAAAATACTATTGCATGGAAAAACAGGCTGTGGCAAAACAATGACAGCCAAAGCGATTGCGAGAAAGCTGGATAAAAAGCTAATCATTGTCAATCTCTCCCGAATTGTTTCTTCCAAATTGGGGGAAACGTCCAAGAATATTGAAGGACTGTTCAAGGAAGTACAATACGAAAGCTCGGTTTTGTTCTTTGATGAATTTGATTCCTTGGGTCAAATCCGAGATTATGATAACAAAGACAGTACCGAGATGAAACGGGTAGTCAATTCGATTATCCAGTTAATAGATAATTTTCCCAATCGATCGGTATTAATTGCCGCTACCAATCAAATCCAAATGATAGACGAAGCCTTGGTGCGCCGTTTTGAAATGGAACTGGAATTTACGGCTCCATCCAGAGAAGTTTTAGATAGTTATTATACAAAGTTACTTGCCAAATATCCTGTCGAATTTCAGGAAGTGACTCGAATCTATGATATTACTTTTGCGGAAGCAAAAAATCATTTACTCAAAGAAGTGAAAAATAATATCATTCAGGCAGAGATTAATAAGCAAAAGTAAATGCTTGAAAAGCTAAGCCAGATTTTAGTTTTTGATGCTAAAATCATTATTGTAATTGGTAGTTATCTAATTGAAAATTGTGGAATTAATTTCTTAAATTTGAAGTAGTTATGTTTTTTTGTTTGTTGTGTTTTTAGAGTATTGAAAAATAGAAAATATGGGACATAATAAATTTACAGTTACCAATGATTTACTGGCTACGAGAGGGCAGCGTTTGTCGAATTTCATTATTGATTTATTGATGCAATATGTAATTTGGCTTAGCGTTGGAGTAACTATATCCATATTTGCGGATATTGCTAATAGCTCTTTCCTGAAGACTTGGATTGGTACTATAGGAGTATTGGAAAAAGGGTTTTCTTTTGCGGTTATTGCTGGTTTTTACTATTATTTGACCGAGCTGTATTTCTCTCGTTCCATCGCGAAATTTTTAACCCAAACTTATGTGATTATGAAAGATGGTTCAAAACCCAATTATAAGAGCATTTTGAAACGTACACTTTGTAGATTCATTCCATTCGAAGCTTTTTCTTTTTTAAGTGGTACTGCAGAGGGATGGCACGATTCTATGTCAGAAACCTATGTGGTTAAAAAACATGAATTTGAAAAGCAAAAGAGAATTATTATTTTGCCTTAAAGGTATTGATAAATAAAAGTTTAAGATGAAAAGGAACCCTAGTAAATTATCAAATCTACTAGGGTTTTTTAGTTGTAAAGATTAGTATTAAGCTATTACAATGTCTCCAACTGCAATTCGCATTTCTTTTGCGGCAGAGACCATTTCGATTAAGGCTTTTTTGGTTTCATCCCAATGTCTCGTCTTTAAGCCGCAATCAGGATTAACCCAAAGTTGGTCAACTGGAATAACCGCTGAGGCTTTTTCCAGCAATTTAACCATTTCGTTGCGTGAAGGTACACGTGGCGAGTGAATGTCGTAAACTCCAGGGCCTATTTCGTTAGGGTATTTAAAATCGGCAAAAACATCCAGTAATTCCATTTGCGAACGTGAACATTCTATGGTAATCACATCGGCATCCATATCGGCAATGTTTTGGATAATGTCATTGAATTC
>NZ_DASTTN010000111.1:0-2068 GCF_035760125.1 Flavobacterium sp. | reverse complement strand
ATTTGACAATATGATGGATAACAAATGGTGGCAAGAAATTGCCGTTGTTGGTTTTTCATTTACAATTTACACATTAAAAAATGATTGGATGCTATTTAGTTCTTTGGCTTCCATTTTAATGGGTGTTTTTTTCTATTGTATTTTATATATGCATGCCCAGTTCAACCGTTTTTTACTGTTACCCATACTATTTAAAGCTCAAAGACCGTTAACTTATTTAGTTTCAACTCTGCTGGGAGTAATAGTGTTTTCGGTGGCATTATTTGAAATATCGACTTTGGATATTTTTAGTAAAGGCCATTTGTACCAAAACTCACATCAAAGAAGTTATGTATACCAATTAGCAAGCGTTTTGGGGACATTGGTTTGTATTTTGAGCCCGATAATTGTTTTTAAATTTTATAGAATTCATAAAAAACAAACGGATGAAACCTTGTTGTTTAACCAAATGCAATTGAATGCACTTAAAGGACAGCTGAATCCACATTTTTTATTCAATACGTTCAATACGCTTTACGGAATCAGTTTAGAGTTCCCCGAAAGAACCTCCGATTTGATTATGAAAGTATCGCAATTAATGCGCTATCAACTCGAAAGCAATAGTAAACAATGTGTGTCTCTTGAAGACGAACTTGATTTTATAAACAGTTATGTTCAACTTGAAAAAGAACGTGTAGGTTACCGTTGCGATATTACCTATGATTGTAAAATAGACAATGAAAATGCCTATAAAGTGTCACCGATGTTACTGATTGCTTTTATCGAAAATGCATTCAAACACGGAACCTGCGCCATAGAAAAATGTTTTGTCCGAATCATAATTACCGTTGAAAATGGTTTGTTGCATTTGCATGTCGTAAATTCTATTCCGAAGAAAACAGATGTAGTTTCGACCAAAATTGGTTTAAAAAACACAATCGAACGTTTGAATCTAATTTACGGAAAAGATTATAAACTAGATATTCAGGATGACAAAAATACGTATATTGTAGATTTGAAATTGCAACTCAAAAAGACGCTATAATGAAAGAACTCAAAAAGTGTATTATTGTTGATGATGAGCCGGCAGCACATTATGTTTTGGCGAACTATATCAGACAGAATCCACAATTAGAGTTAGTTTTTCAAGGTTATAATGGCATTGAAGCCATGGATTATCTTCGTGAAAACAAAGTCGATTTGATGTTCTTGGATATCAATATGCCCGAAATTTCTGGAATGGAACTGCTGAAAATCATTCCAACACATCCCAAAACCATTTTAACGACTGCCTATTCTGAATTTGCTCTCGAAAGCTATGATTATGGTGTTATTGATTATTTGCTAAAACCCATTTATTTTCCCCGTTTTTTAAAAGCAATTGATCGTTTTTTTTCAACTGAAAACGCAATGAAAGCAGAAGAAGTTGCAATCAATTCAGTTAGTGTAAAAGTCGATGGTTATTTTATTGACATCGAATTGGACCAGCTTTTGTTTGCACAGAGTTTTGGCAATTACGTGAAATTGTACACCCTAAAAAAGACCTATCTCGCATCAATAACCACGAGTGAATTTGAGAAGTGTCTTCCTGAAAAAAGCTTTATGCGCATCCATAAATCCTATATTGTTGCGCTCGACAAAATTGACACCACCGAAAAAGATTTTGTCATTATTAAAAATGAAAGATTACCTGTTGGGATTACTTATCGCAGAGAATTGATAGATAGATTGAAGAAAAATTAGAAATAAAGTGCTTACTAACTCAATTATTTCGAAAATGAAGCCTGCTAAGATTAATTTCCTGCAGGCTTTTTTTATAAGTTTTTACTAACTTTATTTTTCCAGATTGGCAGATTTACCCCTTTAAAAATTAACCATAAACTGAGTGACAATTCTGCAATAAAACATGGCATTAACAATGTGATACTTGAAAATTGTGGAGCAAGAAGCAGTGCAAAACTATTTGTCAGATAGCCTAAACCCGCAATTGACATTAGAACTCCAATTGCCTTTGGGAAATAACCAGATATAAAAAACAAATACCCTTCGATAAGACACACAAACCCAAAAAAGATTAAACCGATTCCAA
>NZ_DASTTN010000110.1:0-13586 GCF_035760125.1 Flavobacterium sp. | reverse complement strand
TGGTTTTTGTTTTTTAGTAAACACTTGCAAATTGATTCGATATTCAAACCTTTAATGTATTCGGTTGTGTTGTCGTTCGTTTTTGGAATAACAATAGAAATATTGCAAAATTTAATAACGGCAACGAGAAATGCAGATGTTTTAGATATTGTTGCCAATATGGTTGGATCGATATTAGCTATTTTTGTTATTGTGATTTTTAATAAATTCAATATCTTGAATTCAATGTTAAAAAAATAATGCCCACTTCGGTGGGTTTTTTTGTTTTGTATGATATACTATAGAGGTCATATCATTCGAATAATGTAATTTTACGGCGTTTAACTTCTTAAATTCTAAAGATGAATATTAGGGATTATTTGGATTCTACTTATTTGAAAACTGATGCTCAAGCTGGTTTGAACGAAAGTGAGAATATAGCTGTAGCTCAGGGTTTTATTCAAGAGGCTATAGACGAAGGTTTTAAATTAATAATGATCCGTCCTAATAGGGTTGCTTTGGCAAAAAAAATGATTGTTGCAGCACAATCAAAAGTGTTAATTGGAACCGTGATTGACTTTCCGGAAGGGAAATCCTCTTTGGAAAAAAAAATGGAAGAAGCTCTTGAGTGTATCCAAAATGGTGCAGATGATTTGGATTATGTTTGCAATTATGAGGCTTTCAAAGCTGGGGATATTGACTTGGTGAAAGAAGAAATTCTAAAAGGTACTCAGCTAGGATTGAATCATAATAAAACTGTAAAATGGATTATCGAAGTGGCCGCACTAAACGAATTGCAAATTGCTCAATTGTCTGCATTGATTAAAAATGTAGTGGTTTCTAATTTTAAAGAAGAGTTGTATAGCTCTGTTTTTGTGAAATCATCAACAGGTTTTTATAAAACAGATAATGATTTGCCTAATGGTGCAACTGTCCCTTCTATTAAAATAATGCTTGAAAATGCATCTCCACTTCCTGTTAAAGCGGCTGGTGGAGTAAGAACATATGACGAAGCTAAGCAAATGGTTGAGCTTGGTGTCAAACGTATTGGAACTTCTGGTGCCAAAGCGATTGCAAATGGAGAAGAGTCTTCTTCTCAGTATTGATTAGATATAAAATTCAAATGATTAAAAACTTTTTTTCTTTTATTGTTTTCTTTAGTGTGTTAGTAGGCAATGCACAAACTCCAACTTCGAATCAGTTGGAATCTTCTGATGAACGTTTTCCTGTTTTTTCAAATTGTCAAAATTTACAAGGGGAAGATTTGAAAAATTGCTTCTATAACGAAGTGCAACAGTTCGTTTACCATAATTTTAAAGTACCCGAAAAGTTGAAGCAGAATAATTATAGAGGACTAGTTAAAGTGCTTTTTGAAGTTGATATTACTGGTACATTTAAGGTTCTGTATGTTAATTCTAACAATGAAGAACTTATTGCCGAAACCAAAAGGGTTTTTGAAGGTTTTCCTAAAATTGGCCCGCCTACTTATGCTGGAAATCCGACCTATTCGAAGTTCAATATAAGTATAGATATTCCGTTGTTGTCTCCTGAAGAAATAGCGGCTGTAGCTTTGGCTAAAAAAGAAAATATCAATGTTAATGAAGGTTTGACAGAATTGGACAGTATTGTTTATAAACGTTTTGACAACCCGCAGTTTTCAAGTCATTTAAGTATTCCTTTCTCACATAGTTATTATGCTCAATTTGATGGTGAAATAAATCAGGTAGGGAGTAATAATCATACAGCTTCAAAACCATATACTTATGCCGAAGTTGAAAAATACTATAATTTTCAGAAAGTCAATTCTAACCTTATGAAGAATAAGTCAAGTTGGTGGGGCAGAAAAGTCTTTAATGAAAATTTAGCTGAAATCAAAGGAGAAGGATATTGGTTTGCTTTAAATTTCTTGTTTAATGTTCAAGGAGGAATCTCCAATCCAAGTAAGACTGATTATACATTTGTAAATACGAGAGCGCTTAATTTTAAAGGAGGTCTAGGGAATCATTTAAATTTTACAACCACTTTTTATGAAAGCCAAGGGCGCTTTGCCGATTACTACAATGCTTATGCGAACTCAATAAAACCATCTGGAGGAAATCCTGCGATTATACCTGGAATTGGTATTGCAAAATCGTATAATTCGGATGCGTATGATTTTCCTTTGGCCGATGCTAATATTTCCTATAATGCCGCTAAATTTTTAGATTTGCAATTGGGTTATGGTAAAAATTTTATTGGAGATGGTTACCGTTCCTTATTTTTAAGTGATGGAGCAAGTCCATATCCTTTTTTTAAGATAGATGCCAATTTTTGGAAAATTAAGTATTCAGTAAATTATATGTGGCTAAAGGATGTTCGTCCTGATGTTACTGTTGATAGAACGTATGCTTCAAAATATATGGTGAATCACTACTTGAGTTGGAATGTTTCAAATCGATTGAATTTAGGTTTTTTTGAATCAGCTATTTGGACAAATACTAATGGAAGAGGTTTTGATGCGAATTTTATAAACCCAATTGTGTTTTATAGAGCAGTTGAATTTTCTTCTTCTTCCAGAAGTGGTAATGCTGTTTTGGGATTGAGTTATAAATACAAGTGGAATAATCAGGTAAATTTTTATGGGCAATTTCTTATTGATGAATTTTCGACTAGCGATATTGCTGCTGGGGAAAATAGTTGGAAAAATAAATTGGGTTATCAATTGGGAGTAAAATATTTCAATGCATTTCATGTAGATAATTTACTTTTACAATTAGAGTTCAATCATGTTCGCCCTTATGTATACTCACATAGTGATCCAATTACAAATTATGGGCATAATAACCAAAGTTTAGGTCATCAATGGGGAGGAAATTTTCAGGAGTTGGTTTTGTTAGGTTATTATCATAAAGATAGGTTTTATTCGAATGCTAAAATTACTATAGGAACGCGAGGACTTGATTTTGACACAACAGATAATACTTTTAATTATGGTCAAAATATATATAAAGACTATGATGAAAATAGACCGTATGACAAAGGAGTGAAAGTAGGACAGGGTAATAAAACAAGTCTTTTTATCTCAGAAGTTCAGGTAGGTTATTTAGTGAATCCAGCTACTAATTTGAAGCTTTTTGGTAATTTTTTATATCGAAATTTTGACCCTACAACAAATACGGCAACTGTGTTTAAAGAGCAAACAACCTGGTTTACTGTTGGTTTTAGATCTGATGTATTTAATTGGTATTTTGATTATTAATGAGTTTTTTTAAAAGTAAATTCTTGTAATTAATTTAAAAATAGCAAAATGAGAAAAAAGATATTGACTTTTTTTTTAGTAATCACATGCTTAAGTTTGCAGGCTCAAAAAAGCAAAAGCTTATCAGTTTTGGCATATTATACAGGTGATGAGAAACAGATAAATGATTTTGAAGTTGAAAAATTAACTCATATAATTTATAGCTTTTGTCGCCTTAAAGACGGAAGATTAAATGTTGATACTGCTAAAGATTCTATTACAATTAAATATTTAGTTTCATTAAAAACCAAATATCCTCAGCTGAAAATAATGTTGTCGTTAGGTGGTTGGGGTGGTTGCGAAAATTGCTCAAATGTTTTTTCTACAGCCTCTGGTAGGGCAGTTTTTGCCAAATCTGTGAAAGAAGTTAATGGCTATTTTAAAACAGATGGCTTGGATTTGGATTGGGAATATCCGACTATAGAAGGTTTTCCTGGGCATTTATACCAACCAGCGGATAAGAAAAATTTCACGGAGTTGGTGAAAGTTTTAAGAACTGAATTAGGGAATTCTAACGAATTGAGTTTTGCAGCAGGAGGATTTCAAAAATATCTAGACGAGTCTGTAGAGTGGGAATCGGTTATGCCATTTGTCGATCGTGTCAATATTATGAGTTATGACTTAGTTAATGGGTATTCGAAGACTACGGGGCATCATACACCTCTTTTTAGTGCCCAAAAGAATGAGGAATCTACCGATAACGCAGTTAAGTATTTGTTGAAATTAGGAATTCCATCTCATAAATTAGTTATTGGAGCGGCGTTTTATACTCGAACATGGAAAAATGTTGAGAATGTTAACAATGGATTGTATCAGCCTGGAATGCATGTGGAAGGGGTGAGTTTTAAAAATTTTAAGGATTCATTGACTGAGGAAAAAGGGTGGAAGTATTTTTGGGATAAAAAAGCAAATGCTCCATATTGGTACAATCAGAAAGAGAAAATGTTTGCAACTAGTGATGATATTGCTTCTGTAAAAGTGAAAACTTCTTATGTAATAAAAAATAAATTAGGAGGTATTATGTTTTGGGAGCTTGGTTTGGATACCACTAGAAATGGTATGGTGAATGCTATTTATGAATTAAAAGCCAAATAATAAATTTTATTGGATACTGTTTACCTATGGCGGTTTAATTCTGCGGTAATGCTATTGTTGAATTATATTTTTCTTTAATAAGCTTAATTAAGAAGTAAAAACCGACTAAAGAGTTAACTAATTTTTCAATTTTGATTTTGATTGACCATTTTTGAATCTAATTTGTATATTTGCACCAGTTTTCAAAAAATATACCAATTTTATCTGCATTGAGTACAACATCAAATCCCACTTCGATTAAATCTATTTACTTTGATTTTAAGGCAATTACAAAAGCTGGTTTGGCTATTAGTGTTGTTTTTTCTTCGATTGCGGGTTATGTTCTAGGGTTTGATACTACACACTCTTTTAGTTGGATAGTTTTGTTGAAACTTGCAATTGGAGGATATTGCATGGTTGGAGCTTCCAATGCTTACAATCAGGTAATAGAAAAAGATTTGGATGCTTTGATGGATCGTACAAAGAATCGTCCAGTTGCCTCTGGAAGAATGTCTCCTAGTTTGGCTTTAATCGTAGCAAGTTTGCTTACTATTTTGGGAGTGGCTTTGCTTTATACAATAAATCCAAAAACAGCAATGTTTGGTGCGATCTCGATTTTCTTATATACCAGTATTTATACGCCGCTTAAAACAGTAACTTCGCTGTCTGTTTTTGTGGGTGCTTTCCCTGGGGCAATTCCTTTTATGTTAGGATGGGTTGCTGCGACAGGAGAGTTTGGAATTGAGGCAGGAACTTTGTTCTTGATACAGTTTTTTTGGCAATTTCCTCATTTTTGGGCAATTGGTTGGTTTTTGTATGAAGATTATGAAAAAGCAGGTTTCTTTATGTTGCCAACAGGTAAGAAAGATAAAGGGACTTCTTTACAAATAATATTATATACTATCTGGTTGATGATAGCGTCTCTTTTACCTGCATTAGGATATACTGGGCGTTTGTTTATTACGCCAGTCGCATCGATTTTAGTGTTGTGTCTTGGTCTTTGGATGTTGTTTTATGCAGTTCGTCTGTACCAAATAAAAACAGCAAAAGCAGCAAGAACATTAATGCTTGTAAGTGTTTCTTATATAACGTTATTACAATTAGTGTATATTTTAGATAAATTTTTAAGATAATTATGGAAATGACAATGACAGCCGAAGATCATAAATTGAGAACGGCAAGATCTTATAAATTGATTTTATTGTTCGCCATGGTGAGCATGACAATGATGTTTGCTGGTCTAACGAGTGCTTATGTAGTGAGTCAATCAAGAGCAGATTGGTTAAAAGATTTTCAATTACCGTCCGCTTTTTATTTTAGCAGTATTGCTATTTTGGGATGTAGTGTTACTTTTCATTTGGCAAAGAAAGCTATTCAAAAAGATAATCACAGTAAGACAACTTTGTTGCTTTTGGCTACGTTGGCTTTGGGGATTTCATTTGTAGTATTGCAATTTGTGGGTTTCGGACAAATAGTGTCTAATGGTCATTATTTTACCGGAAATGCAAGTTCTATCACAACAACATTCTTGTATGTAATAGTGGTAGTTCATTTGATTCACCTTGCTGGAGGGATGATATCATTATTAATTATTATTTATAATCATTTTAAACAAAAATATAATTCAACCCAAACTCTTGGAATAGAACTAGGTGCAATGTATTGGCACTTTCTAGACTTCTTGTGGGTTTATTTATTTTTATTTTTATATTTCTTTAAATAAGAAAAAAACGTAAATTTGGAAACTTTTTAACGAATAACTTTTATGGAAGCGACAGTTACTACTGCAAATAGTGAAAAAACTTGGGGAGGCGGCAATGAGCCAATGGGAGCAAGTTATGGTAAATTAATGATGTGGTTTTTTATCGTATCAGATGCCTTAACGTTCTCTGGATTTTTAGCAGCTTACGGGTTTTCTAGATTTAAATTTATTGAAACATGGCCATTAGCCGATGAGGTGTTTACACACTTCCCATTTTTACACGGTGTATCTGCTCCGATGTATTATGTGGCGTTAATGACTTTTATTTTGATTTTCTCATCTGTAACAATGGTTTTGGCCGTTGATGCAGGACATCAAATGAAAAAGGATAAAGTAGCCCTTTATATGTTTCTAACAATCATTGGAGGTTTAATCTTCGTTGGTTCTCAAGCTTGGGAATGGAAAAACTTTATCAAAGGAGAATACGGTGCTGTTGAGACAACAGGAGGTAGCTTGCTACAGTTTGTTGACAAGGAAGGTCATCGTGTTGCTTTGGAGGATTTTGCTGCAAAATTGCCAGTAGAAAGAGAGCAATTATCAAGATCTAAAGGAAAATGGTTCATGGATGAATCAGCAATCCCTACTTACACAGTGGCAGAGGTTCAAGCTGGATTCAAAGCACATCCTGATGTTTTAATAAGAATTGAAACTTTAAATAAAGACAAAGAAAAAATTGTCCTTTCTAGAGAAGAATCTTTAGTGCGTTTGGATCAAGCTAAGATAGTTATTGAAGGAGCCAATCTAACTCATAATGAATATGGAAGTAAGCTTTTTGCTGATTTCTTCTTCTTTATTACAGGTTTTCACGGATTTCACGTTTTCTCAGGTATAGTAATCAATATCATTATCTTTTTTAATGTTCTTTTGGGTACTTACGAGAAAAGAGGAAGTTACGAAATGGTTGAAAAAGTGGGGTTATACTGGCACTTTGTTGATTTAGTTTGGGTATTTGTTTTCACATTCTTCTATTTAGTTTAATTTTAGATTTATCATTATGTCACACGAACATGTTTCTAATACAAAAAGAATTTGGACTGTTTTCGGTCTATTATCTTTAATCACAACTGTTGAGGTTGGTTTTGGTATCATCAGACCAGATGCATTAGCTATGCACACTTTTATAACTATGAGTTTGTTAAACTGGTTGTTTATTATACTAACATTAGTTAAAGCATATTACATTGTATGGGCATTCATGCACATGGAAGGAGAAAAAAAGGTATTGAGAAATGCTGTTGTTTTTCCATTAATATTCTTAGTTTGTTATTTGCTTTTTATTCTATTGACAGAGGGAGACTATGTATTTGAGGTTTTTAAAAATTCTACAATTAAATGGAATTTTTAACAAGATATTAATTCAATGAAAAAGGTATCCGTCTCGACGGATGCCTTTTTTTATTTTAATACAATAAATTTTATAAAGTCCTAATGAAAAAAAATATCGTTCTTTTTGTATTATTTATATTGCCTATAGTAGCTTATCTGTTTTTTGCATCGGGCGTTAATAGTTTTACAAAATTGCCTGTTATAACTCCGAAGATTCCTAATCTTGGAGAATGGAAATCCTTAAATGGTGAAAAAGTAAGTTTGGACAATAAAATTACAATACTTGGTTTTTCGGGTACAGAAATTCTTAAAAACAGAGGAAATTATTTCAACTTAAATGAAAAAATTTACCAACGCTACCATGATTTCAAAGATTTACAATTTGTTGTTGTTGCTCCTTTGGGAACCGAAAAAGACGTTAAAGCTGTAGTTGATGCTTTAGGTGCTTTTACCGATGTAAGTCAGTGGCATTTTGTGTTTACCACTCCTGAAGAAATTAAGATATATTTTGGTCAGCTAAAACTAAAAGGAAATCTGAATCTTGATTTAGGTACTCCTGATGTTTATATAGTAGATAAAGAAAGAAACTTGAGGGGGAGAAAGGAAAAGAAAGGTTATAAAGAAGGGTACAACACATTCCATCCTGCAGAATTAAGTAACGAAATGTTGGATGACTTCAAAGTTATTCTTTATGAATATCGTGCCGCTTTAAAAAAGAATCATAACGCAACAAAACAATTATAAAAGATGCTTAAAAATAAATCGTATATAGGGATTTCTTTTGTGATACTTGTTTTTGGAATATATGCTGTTCCAAAAATTGTAGATAGAATGCAGAACAATAGTGTGGTTCAGGGAGATCGTTTGGATAAAGTGAGTGGCTCTAAAGCTGTAGATGGGAAGTTGGTTAAAGTTGGTCCAGCTCCAAAATTTGAATTAACCAATCAAGAGAATGTAAAAATTTCCAATGATTTTTATAAAGGGAAAGTGTATGTTTTGGAGTTCTTCTTTGCGACATGTCCTTCAATTTGCCCTAAAATGAACGCCAATATGGTAACCCTTCAAAATGAGTTTTTTGGGAATCCTAATTTTGGGATTGTTTCGATAACAATTGATCCAGTTCATGATACTCCTGCAGTTTTAAAAGAGCATGCTAAAATATTGGGAGTTAAGTCATCCAATTGGAATTTTTTGACTGGAGACAAGGATTATATCTACAATTTGTCCAATAAAGGATTTAATATCTATGTTGGAGAAAACAGTAAAGTGCAAGGTGGTTTTGAGCATTCTGGACTTTTTGCTTTGATAGATAAAAATGGGAATATCAGATGTAGAAAAGACGATTACGGTAATCCGATTTTATACTATGATGGATTGGAGAAAAAGGGAATTAGAGATATTCAACAAGATATTCAAGCTTTGCTAAAAGAATAAAAAGTGTAGAAGTTAGAAATAAGAGATTAAATTAGATAATGGAAAATAATACTATAGAACAAAAGTATAATAAATGGATTGTGTTGCTGTCAATTGCAATTCCTCTTGCGGTGGCAGTTCTTTTTAAAGTGAAGTTAAAAGATTTTGGATTTGATGTAACGCCTTTATCGTTTTTACCCCCTATTTATGCCACTGTAAACGGAATAACGGCAGTATTGTTGGTTGCTGCGGTAATGGCTGTTAAAAACGGTAATAGAAAGCGTCACGAGTTATTAATGAAGATGGCTATTGGATGTTCGGTTGCATTTTTGGTAATGTATGTTGCTTATCATATGACTGCTGAATCAACTAAATACGGTGGAGAAGGAGTTTTGAAATATGTCTATTTCTTTATTTTAATTACCCATATTTTTTTATCAATAGCAATTATACCGTTGGTTTTGATAACTTACGTTCGTGCCTTGGCCAGTAAATTCGATAAGCATAAAAAAATTGCCAAAATCACTTTTCCGATTTGGCTTTATGTTGCTGTTACTGGAGTGATTGTGTATTTAATGATTTCGCCTTATTATGTTTAGTATGAAAAATAGAAAAGAGGGAATAGTAAAAAGAAGAATTGGATTAAGATTATATTTTTATATTTTATGTTCATTATTCTTTTCTCTTTCTTCAAATGCGCAATGTGCGATGTGTAGAGCAGCTTTGTCGGGTGATGAAAATAAAGCCAAAGCAGCTGCTGTAAATGACGGAATCGTTTATCTTATGGTAATTCCTTACGTACTTGTTGGTGCACTTGGTTATTACGTTTATCGAATGAAAAAGAAGAAACAATAAGTCCAATATTAATTGCAAATTCTATTGCAATCACAATAAAAAAAGCAAGGCTCAAAAAATGATGTTTTTTTGAGCCTTGCTTTTTTATATGGCCTACTAAATACTGAAATCTGCTTATTCTTATTTAAGTCCGTCAATTGCAACATTTATGTTTCCGTTTACTTTTATAAAAGCAATCATCGCTTGATTGGTTAGCTCTATTTTTTGAAATTGTATGTCTTCCATTTTTCCATTAATAAAAACGCCTGGCATTGGAGAATAGTTTTTCAAATAAGTCATCATGCTTTGTTTGGCTTCATCCAAATTTTGTTTGATAGAGTAACGACAACTTTCTTCTATCTTTCTCAAAATAATTCCTTGAGCTAGCCAATTTGCTGTACGCATTAATCTACTTTTTGTGTCTAATACATAATCCAATTTGTCGAAATAGATTTCTTTGGATGTGTCATTATATTGCGGAATTCCAGTAAGATATATTGTGCCATTTACAGAGCCTAAAAGATCCAAAGCAATTACCAATTTCCCGTCTTTATGCCAAACAGCCACATTTTGCACTTTTACTTTCTTGCTTCCGGATCCAAATTCTTGTCCAACAAAATTGGTAGTCATTAATTTGGAAGCCTCTTGATAGGTAGAAACGGCAGCTATATTCGCAGAGATTTGTTCTGGAATTTTTTCAACGGCTTTTAGGGTGATTTTGTTCGCTTCAAATTTTGATTCAGGCTTTTTTCCTATTGAAGTTTCCATATTGCATTTCATACCCATGTTGAGTAAAAAAGAATCGTTTTTTAGTTTAGCATTGGTTGAATACGCTTCTATTGGAACAATTCTAAGCCAACTTTTATAGGTTTCACTCATTTCAAAAGGGGTGCATATTTTGGATAAAGCATCCATTACATTCGGTTTGAAATCCATGGAATCTTCGATGGCGGTGTCAATGCTTTTTTCGATCTTTGATTTGAAAAGACTTACTGCAGGATTGATAAGATACGTTACAGGCATGTTTTTTCCAAAAACTGTCATTGTTGGACTTTCAACCCAGTCTAATGATTTCAAAGTTGTTTTTGAGCTTAATCTCCAATTATTTAAACTTACGCTGCTCAACAAAGTGACTATTCCGTTTAGATTGAACTCTTGTGTTTTGTATAAATCAACACCCATGGTTTTTGTTCCAATTCTGTATTTTGCCCAAACTTTTAAAGGCAATACGGTTTTTATTTTTTCACCTTCTTTTCCGTGGTCATTGGTAATAGTTATTGGAGCTTGTTTCCAGACTTTGATTTCAATATTGTCGTCTTCAATATTATTGTCTTCATAGATTAAACCATTCAATAGGGTGTTGGTCTGGTTCTCAATATCTTTTAGTTTAATACTAACGGGTAAATTTATATATGAAGGTGTATTCGTATAGGTCAGTGGTACGGCATCGTCAGGTTCGGGTTTTAATGCTTCTATTTTTTGGGAAGTTGATGAACAGCTTGTGATTAATACTAATGTGGTTAAGAAAATAATTAGAATCGAAAGAGATTTTAGCATTTGTTTGGGGTTTTGAGTGCAAATTTAACAAAACAAATATATTTTTTGGTTATGGGTGTAACATTTTAGTGAGATATAAGTCTTATAAAATGTGCGTAAGAAAAAATTGGTCGTAAACACTAATTGATGATATGCGGATTATATATGGGTGATTAAAAAATAATTAGAAAGCCTGTAAATTAAAATAGTGATTTTAAAATTCGTTTTTCTAATTGCTATTTTTTAGAACATAAATACTATTGCTTTAAAATAAAAGAAACCATGATCGAAATTAAAGACTTACACAAATCATACAAAATGGGACATTCCGAATTGCATGTGCTAAAAGGAATTAATTTCAACATAAAAGAAGGCGAATTGGTCGCTATAATGGGGTCGTCTGGATCGGGGAAATCGACTTTGCTTAATATTCTGGGAATTCTTGATGAAGCCGATTCGGGACTTTATACTTTGGACAATGTGCCAATTAAAAAATTAAATGAAACTATCGCTTCTAAATACCGAAACCAATTTCTTGGTTTTGTTTTTCAATCATTCAACTTGATTAATTACAAAAGCGCATTGGATAATGTGGCTTTGCCTTTGTATTATCAGGGATTAAAGAGGAAAGAGCGTAATGAGATTGCAATGAGATATCTTGAGAAAGTAGGATTGGCTTCTCATTCACACCATTTACCAAATGAGCTTTCTGGAGGACAAAAACAACGTGTGGCTATTGCTAGAGCTTTGGCTTCCAATCCAAAAGTGTTATTAGCAGATGAACCTACAGGAGCATTAGATACATTGACTTCATATGAAGTAATGGAGTTGATTCAAGGGATTAATGATGAAGGTAAGACTATTTTGATAGTGACACACGAACCAGATATTGCCGCTATGTGCAAAAGAAATGTAGTCCTGAAAGACGGATTGATAATTGATGATAAAATGATAGAACAAGTTAGAGCTTCTTCTTATGTTTAATATAGAACGCTGGCAGGAAATATTTGAGGCTATTGCCAAAAATAAACTGAGAACCTTTCTCACTGGAGTCTCAGTGGCTTCGGGTATATTTATTTTGGTTATTCTTCTTGGAGTTGGAAAAGGGTTGCAAAACGGTATCCAAAAATCATTTGAACGTGATGCAGTGGGATCTATTTATGTTTGGGGTGGAGCAACGGCAAAGGCTTACAAAGGATTGAATCCAGGAAGGAAAATTCAATTTAGAAATAGTGATTATGATCTTTCTGTAAACAAATATGGTGATTTAATGGATATAAAGGGGTCTACCTACAGTTCATGGGGTGCAACTATTGTTTACGGAAAAGAATCTGGGTCATACGAGTATAGAGGAGTGAACCCGGATGGTATAGCAATCGAGAATGCCACAGTTATTAAGGGACGTTTTGTAAATAACAATGATGTTGTTAATAAAGAGAAAGTGACTGTGATTAGCGAAAAGATAAAGTTAGATTTATTCAAGGATCAAGATCCTATAGGAAAACAGATCACAGTAAATGGCATTAATTTTAAAGTTATAGGGATTTTTACTGATCCAGGTGGTGACTGGGATGAAAAAAGAATATTTATACCATTGTCTACCGTTCAGAGAGTGTTTGGAGTCGGTGATAAGATTAATAATATGTTTTATACTTTAAAAAAGAAAGATAGTTACCAAGAAGCCGTTGACGAGGCAAATAGATTTACTGAAAATTTAGGGCAACTGTTGAAAAGTAAAAATGGTGTCGCTCCTGATGATACGAGTGGAATAGGAATTAATAATTCGGTTACAGAAGTTAAGAAGTTTTATGATTTAAATCTGTACATAAGATTGTTTTTTTGGTGGGTTGGAATCTGTACCATTATTGCAGGAGTTGTTGGGGTAAGTAATATTATGATGATTATTGTAAAAGAAAGAACCAAAGAAATTGGTATCCGAAAAGCGCTTGGAGCTTCTCCGATTTCGATTATTTTAATGATTTTGCATGAATCTATTTTTATTACTACTATTTCCGGTTTTATTGGATTGTTGACAGGGTTGGCGCTTTTGGAATTAGTTGGTCCGCATGCACAAAGTGAATATTTTGTGAATCCACAGGTTGATTTTACGGTAGCGATGTCAACCTTAATTGTTTTGGTAGTTGCAGGTGCATTAGCAGGATTTGTACCAGCTTATCGAGCAGCCAAAATTAGACCTATTGTAGCACTTAGAGACGAATAATTATGTTTGATAGAGAAAAATGGAACGAAATTTTAGAGGCGCTTACCGCCAATACCTTCAGAACGATACTTACCGCTTTTGGAGTGTTTTGGGGAATATTTATATTGGTTATACTGCTTGCTGCTGGAAACGGGTTGGAAAATGGGGTTAAAAGCGGGTTTGAC
>NZ_DASTTN010000109.1:0-7394 GCF_035760125.1 Flavobacterium sp. | reverse complement strand
AGTTGTATATTTGCGCACTTAAAATTTTAATAAACATTATTGTTATGTACGCAATCGTAGAGATAGCAGGGCAACAATTCAAAGTAAGCAAAGACTTAAAGGTGTATGTTCACCGTCTAGCTAATGAAGAAGGTTCAAAAGTTTCTTTTGACAAAGTTCTTTTATTAGATGATAATGGAAATGTAACTTTAGGCGCCCCAGCTATAGAAGGTGCTTCAGTAGAAGCTAAAGTGTTACAACACTTAAAAGGAGATAAAGTTATCGTTTTCAAAAAGAAAAGAAGAAAAGGATACAAAAAGAGAAATGGTCACAGACAATATCTTACTCAAATTGTAATTGAAGGTATTACTGCAGCAGGTGGAACTAAAAAAGCAGCAGCTAAAAAAGCGGTTGTAGCAGAAGATGCTCCGGCAACTGAAGTTGAAGCAGCTCCAAAAGCAAAAAAAGCAGCAGCTCCAAAAGCAAAAAAAGAAGCTACTAAAGAATAATAACAATATTTAAACTCATACGTCATGGCTCACAAGAAAGGTGTCGGTAGTTCGAAGAATGGTAGAGAATCAGAATCAAAACGTTTAGGCGTTAAGATTTTTGGTGGACAAGCTGCTATCGCAGGGAACATCATCGTAAGACAAAGAGGTTCAAAACACAATCCAGGTGAAAACGTTTACATCAGTAAAGATCACACCCTACACGCAAGAGTAGATGGAGTTGTTCAGTTCCAAAAGAAAAGAGATAATAAATCTTATGTTTCTATACTTCCATTCGAAGCATAATCATAAGAATTAGATATTATTGCAAAACCCGTTTCGAAAGAAGCGGGTTTTTTGTTTTGTAATGAGAATTGATATGTATGTGAAGAATAATTACCTGCTTAGGTGGATGAATTTTTAAGGAGGATATTTTTGAAAAATATTTTAATTTGAAGGGTTAAAAGAGAATCCAACACTAAAAAATAATCTCACTTTGTCTATATTATTAATCCATGAAACATCAAAATGAATTGGTCCCAAAATAGATAGATAAGAAGCGGCTGCTCCTCCGGATAGTAAAAGACTGGTTTCTGTGCCATTATCCCAATTCCCTTTTGGATTAAAAGCATCACCAATGTATTCGTTGAAATTGTCAAAACCAACAGTTGCAATGTTAAAATGGGGAGTTAGATAAATTTTTCCTAATGGATTTATTTGTGCGCCAAGTTTGATTGCCATAAATTGAGAAGCGTTGACTTCGTCTTCGTGTAATCCTGGAAAAGAAAAGCGGTTACTGCCAGAACTAGGTAAAATGCCACCAAGAAAGTATTTGGAAGCATAACCAAAATCAGAAAACGAAACATCACCATCTTTAAGTTTGTCTTGAAAAATAAAATTAGCATCAAAGCCCATTATGCAAGTGACCTTCTTTTTTAGCTGCATCCTTTTTTCAAAACCGAATCCAAATTTTGTAAACCCATTTGTTTGTCCCGAATAGTCGGTTAAATTCGTATCCGTATAGTTTATATTGGTGTCGCTAAAAAGAGAACGGTTTATGCTGGCTCTTAAAATCGTTCCGTTTGTTGCAAAAAAAACTTTGTCCATATCGTTATATGAATAATGTATATTCATCTCTATGTCTTCAAAGTTGTAATTGTTAAGGGATAGTATATTAGGATTTAAATAGGGGTCATTTTTGGGTTTTACCTCTGTGTAATTGTAGTTTAAGCCGAGACCAATATAGCTTTTTAGGGAATTTAAATTTCGGTTTGCTTCATTATTGAATTCAAATGCATTGTAAAGCATATTGTCAGCCGATTTTCCACTTATAAAGAGTTCTTGTTTTAAAAAGGCACCATAAAGTTCAGAGCCCCACCACCAGTCCTTGTTTTTTCCAAAGTTTTTCTGAAAATCGATTCTTGCTTTAGGTTGTTCTGCAATATCAGCTGTAATGACAAGACGAGAGGATTGAGCGAGAATATTTCGGGCTGTATAATTAAGAATTAGTCCAACACCTCTATAGGTATCATAGTGTAAGGATGCGTTGACTTGGTTTTTTGAGTATTCAAAGCCATTTATGTTTAACCCTAGTTTGTCTCCGTCCTTTATGAAATAACTGTAGGTAATTTGATTGAAAAGATTGGTTCCCATGGCTCTATTGATGCCTTCGATCAAATCTTTGGTAGTGTATTTTGTATGTGGCTCGAAATTTGTTCGAGCAATTACCAAGGGAATGTTTTCTTTGCTGATGTTTTTGTAAACAATAGTATCAATCAAAAATTCGTTGGCGACTTTGGGGAGATAGTGTGTGCGTTGTTTATATCCTTTTAATTTATCGGCTAATGCAGACAAAGCATCTAAATTGAGTTTTGTGGCAATTTTACCGTCTTTGTAGATTTCGTTACTCTCTGCAAAATCGGCTGTGGAAAATCTTAAGTTGGGCATATGGTCTACTAAGATGTCGCAGAGTTTTCGGTTTTCGGGATCTTTGATGTTGCTTGGAAACATACTGGTTTGCATCAGTACAGTAACAAAATTATCGAGTTTATCTTTGGGTTCCATCCCTCCGCCTACATCACTCCCAATTATGATATCAGCGCCCATTTGCTTGGCAATATCAGTAGGGAAATTATTCATTACTCCACCATCGACTAATAAGGTTTCCTCATACGGCATTGGTTTAAAAACAGCGGGTAATGACATACTTGCTCTCATGGCAAATGCCAAACTTCCTTTACTGAGAATAACTTCTTTTCCATATACGACATCTGTTGCCATTGCTCTAAAAGGAATGGGAAGATTGTCAAAATCTTTGACATTGTAGACAGGAAAAGTCAATTCAGAAAGATATTCTCTTAAGTTTTGGTCGTTTAATATGGAGCTGACGCTAGTTGGTTTTCCGTCTTTTATGCCTATTCCTGCCAGATATCTTTGAAATTCGCTTTTCTCTTCAACGCTAACATTCTTTAGCGACAAGCTTCCGCCGAGCAATTTGTCCCAATCGATGTTTTTGGTTATGCTCGCTATGCTATCGCCGGAATATCCCATGGCATATAAACCTCCAATTACACTCCCCATACTGTTTCCAACAATAAGGTCAGGGACAATATGCAAAGAATCTAATGCTTGTAAAAGTGGAATGTGTGCAATTCCTTTAGCTCCACCACCACTCAGTACTAATACGACTTTAGGTTTTTTCTCTTGAGAAAAAATAATTTGACTAACCATTAATAAAGTAAACAAAAGAAAGAGAGGGAGATTTTTTTTCAAAGTGCCTAATTTTGGGTTAATAATTGAGAAAGCATAATGGGGTGTTCTATATCTAATTATAAACACTAAGATATTGAAAATTATGTTTTTAAAACAATAAAAAAACAGTTTTAAAATTTAAATGCTTTTTTTAGGAAGTAATGTTTTTCTGAACTAAATAGTTTAATTCCATTTTCAATTGGGGTAAAGGTTAATTTTTTTGAAATTTCACAATTCAGAAGAGTAGAAAATAGAATCGGCTTGACTAGAGTTCTTCAATAATAAATAATGAGATTTTATAGCTTTTAAGACAGGCCTACAGGTATATGGAAGTTGATTTTTTTCGGCATATTTACGTATAATTGGTGTTATTTTTGGATAGTATGTATGACCAATTGTAGGGAATAAATGATGCGCAACATGATGTGTAAATCCGCCATAGAGAAAATCAAATACTGGATCACCAGCATTAAAATCTTTGGTAACCATAAGTTGATGCTCGATCCAGGTAACTTCCATTTTGCCGTCCAAAGGAGGTAATGGAAAATGAGCTGATTCATCTGCATGGGTAGATACTAAAGCTACAACTCCAAATAAACTTGAGGTCAGATGCATCACAATCCAAGCAAGAAAGATAGTTCCGAAACTTTGTTCTAGGATCCAATAAGGAATAATCAGCATATGAAATAGATTGAAAGCTTTGGAAACAAAAAGTTTTATGTATTCCACGGGGGGAATGGTGTATACTCGCTTTAAATAGTTGTTTTTGGATCCGAAAAAATCTTTAAAATCTCTAATGTATAGCCAAATTAGAGTGTAAAATGGATATAAGAGCCATATGTAAATGTGCTGATATTTGTGGAATTTGTACAAAGGACTATTGGGAAAAATATGTATAACATCAGTTTGTTTGATATCGCAATCCCAGTTTTGAATATTGGGATAGGGATGATGTAGTAGTAAATGGCGCTGAATCCAGATTTCGCTATTAGTTCCAAAAAAATCTATTACGTAGCAGAAAGTTCGATTTTGTTTTTTGGTTGGAAAAAGAGCTCCGTGACTGGCGTCATGAAATGAGTTTACGAAAATGAGTATCATTGTAAATCCCATAATGATATACATTGAAAATAATGGGGCGGTATTATTTCCAAATGCTAAAATGCACGAGTAGGATATAAAAAAAAGAATTAGTAATCCCAGTGCTTTTGCAATGTTTTTGTATTGTAATTTTTTATTCTTTAGTACGGTTTCATGCACTTCTTTAGCTAATTTTTTGAAAAAATCATCTTTTCCTGCACGAAGAAATTGAGGTTTTTGTCCAATATCGTCCATAGCAAAATAATTAAAAATTGCATCAAGTTTAATTCGTAAAGTTATTGAAAAAAACGGTAGTTGTTAAAAATCAGATAGTTATATTTAATTTGTTTTGATACAGATATTAAAAAAAAAACCCTCACATCTCTGTAAGGGTTTTGAAATAACCTAAAATCGTAAATCTAAAAATCTACAATCATTTAGTATCTGTAATATTCTGGTTTGAATGGACCTTGAACTTCAACTCCAATGTAAGCTGCTTGATCTTCACGTAATGTTTCCAATTCAACGCCTAATTTAGCTAAGTGTAACATTGCTACTTTTTCATCTAAATGTTTTGGTAACATATAAACGTCATTGTTGTAAGCTGCGCTATTTTTCCACAATTCGATTTGTGCAAGAGTTTGGTTTGTAAATGAGTTACTCATTACAAAACTTGGGTGACCTGTAGCACAACCAAGGTTTACTAAACGACCTTCAGCCAAAATGATGATGTCTTTTCCAGCAATAGTATATTTATCAACTTGTGGTTTGATTTCGATTTTTGAAGCACCGTGGTTTTTATTCAACCAAGCCATGTCAATTTCGTTGTCAAAGTGTCCAATGTTACAAACGATGGTTTTATCTTTCATTTGCTCGAAGTGACTTCCAAGAACGATATCTTTATTTCCTGTAGTTGTAATGATGATATCAGCATTAGCAACAACAGTATTTAATTTTTTAACTTCAAAACCGTCCATTGCAGCTTGTAAAGCACAAATTGGATCTATTTCAGTAACAGTTACAATAGAACCAGCACCTCTAAAAGAAGCGGCAGTTCCTTTTCCAACATCACCGTATCCACAAACGATTACTCTTTTTCCAGCCAACATAATATCTGTAGCACGACGAACTGCATCAACTGCAGATTCTTTACATCCGTATTTGTTGTCAAATTTAGATTTAGTAACCGAGTCATTTACGTTGATTGCTGGCACTGGTAATGTTCCCGCTTTTACTCTTTCGTATAATCTGTGTACACCAGTTGTAGTTTCTTCAGATAATCCTTTGATTCCAGCAACCAATTCTGGGTAACGGTCAATAACCATGTTTGTCAAATCTCCACCGTCATCAAGAATCATGTTCAATGGTTTTCTGTCTTCACCAAAGAATAATGTTTGCTCGATACACCAGTCAAAAGACTCCTCATCAAGACCTTTCCAAGCATAAACTTGAATTCCGGCAGCAGCAATAGCAGCAGCAGCTTGATCTTGAGTAGAGAAAATGTTACAAGAACTCCAAGTTACTTCAGCACCAAGAGCAATCAATGTTTCGATTAAAACAGCAGTTTGAATCGTCATGTGCAAACATCCAGCAATACGAGCACCTTTAAGTGGTTGTTCGTCTTTGTATTCTGCACGAAGCGCCATTAAACCCGGCATTTCAGCTTCAGCTAGTTCAATTTCTTTTCTTCCCCAGGCTGCTAGAGAAATGTCTTTTACTTTGAAAGCCACAAAAGGCATAGTCGTTGTACTCATTTATAGTATATTTGTAATTGTAAATTTTTTGCAAATTTAGGCAATAAGTTTAGAAATAAACTAATTTATGCGAGATTTGTGATTTGTTTAATGTCTTAATCTTTTGAACATTAGATAAATGATTTTTTTTTTAGGAGCTAATCCCGCTATCCGCTATATCTTTTTCAATTCTATAAAGGTTTGTGAAATAGTAATTTTTCCGTATAAAATTCGAAAGATATTTTATATAATATCTTTAACTTTTAAAATGGTGCTAATATTATTCAATTTCTAAAATATAAAAATGAAACCTAAAACAGCATTAATAATTGGTCATCCAGGACATGAATTAAGAGCATATGCATTTATAAAAAAATATAAACCAGATGTATTTATTTTAACGGATGGTTCAGGCTCAAATAATACTTCTAGGATTAGACAATCTATAAAATTATTAGATTCATTGGGTGCTAAATTTCAGGATTCAATTAAAATATTTACGGATATAGAATTATATAACATAGTTTTAGAACAGGATTTGTCTGAAATTTTTTCATACAAGAATAGTCTTAAAGATATGATTATTAAAAATAAGTATGATGTAATAGTAGGTGATGCTTTAGAAGGGTTTAATCCAACTCATGACATTTGTAGATATTTGATAAATGGAATTATTTCTGACTTATCGATTAATCATAATTTGACGGCAATATTAAATTATGATTTTGTATTAGATTCTGCACCAAATAATGTTTCATTTGATGATAATATAGAAGGATTGTCTTTAAAGCTTTCTGATGAAGAGTTCAAAATGAAAATAAATGCTGCAATGAGTTATCCAGAATTAAAATACGAAGTTGACATCGCAATTGAGAAATATGGGAAAGAAGTTTTTTTGTGGGAATCATTCGGTAAAGTAACAGATCTTAATCAAATATCAAATTGGAGCGATGTAAAGCCTTATTATGAAGAGTTTGGGGAGAAAAGGGTGACTGAGGGATCTTATTCAACTATAATAACATTTGAAAAGCATATCAAGCCTATTGCAGAGTTATGTCTTGGTATTAACAATAATTCAATGTAAATGAATATTTTAATTACAAATATAGTTGTTTTTGAGAATACAGGTACTGAAACATATATAAAAGAACTGGCAATTGAACTCATGAGTAGGGGACATGCAGTAGAAATTTTTACATTGGTTAAGGGAGCATTAGCGAACGAATTGATTGAAAAAGGAATTAATGTTACTTCTAATTTAAAGCAATTAAAATTAATCCCTGATATTATTCATGCCCATCACAATATCACTACACTTAAAGTACTGAGTTTTTTTAAATTTACACCTGTAGTTTATTTTATTCAT
>NZ_DASTTN010000108.1:0-4095 GCF_035760125.1 Flavobacterium sp. | reverse complement strand
AAAGGCTGGTTTGCTAATGTTGATTTTAGGTTTAATGCAGATTTATTTAATGACCAAGATGCAAGTAATGTACTTTTTACTGAGTTTAGGTATTTTGTTCCAATGGATCCCAAAAGAGAGCAATTTGTACTGGGATTTTGGGCTTTTGGACAGTTTGTAACGAAGGGAGTTGTTCCTTATTTAAATTTGCCTGCCATAGGTTGGGACCAACGCAGTAGAAGTGGTGAGGGCTATACACAAGGACTTTTTAGAGGAAATAATTTAGCTTATCTTCAGGTTGAATTAAGGTTTCCTATAACTTGTAATCAGCTTCTTAGCGGAACTGTTTTTACAAATTTTACAACTGCAAGTAATAAGTATGATCAAATAAGACTTTTTAAATATGTCCAGCCTGCATTTGGGTTTGGCTTAAGACTTTTAATTGATAAAGCTACTCGAACCAACCTTGTTTTTGATTATGCAGTAGGAAATCATTCCAATGGATTTTATCTCAATGCAGGAGAGACTTTTTAACCCCTTTGTTGTTGATAAATAGTTGTTTATGGTGAAATTGTTTTTTGTATTTAATGAAATTTTAATAAGAAATTATTATATTTGAGAGTAATTAACTAAATTTAAAACACACAAACATGAAAAAATTATTTTTATTATTTGCAGTAGCATTCTCAGCTACAACATTTGCTCAATCTACCTTAAAAGATGATATCGACGTTGTACAATCCGTTTATGGAAAATCCAAATCAGAATTAGTAACTCAGTATATGGCTTTGTCTGGTACTCAAGCTACAGATTTTGCAAAGATCTATGATGCTTATGAAATAGAAAGAAAAAAACTTGGAGAAGAAAAAATCCACTTAATCAATCAATATGCTACAGATTATGCTAATTTGACTGATGATAAAGCAGATGCTATAGCTAAAGGGGCTTTGAAAAATAATATTGCTTATGATAAGTTATACAGTTCTTATTATGAAAAAGTAAAAAAAGCAATAGGAGCAACAAACGCAACTAAATTTATTCAACTTGAAATTTATTTGCAAACTGAGATTCGTAGTAGTTTACAAAATGCTATACCTTTTGTAGGTGAATTGGAAATGGCAAAAGTGAAATAGGTATTTTACTCAAAAACGTGAGCATAATCATAGTGTTATGCTCTTTTTTTGTAACTTTAAGTGAATTTTTTGAGGTTAGTGAAAATTAACCCAATAATATCTTTAATTACCTTCAATTATAAGTTGTTTTATCGTAAAAAGTGTTAATTTTTGTTTCTTTTTTTAGAAAATAAATGTTAAATTTGTTAATGTACTTCCTTAGTTTTGTGTAATTTAAAAAATAAATCATGAAAAATTTAACTACTCCATTTGGTACTGTCTTCTTTTTTGTATTTGCAATATTTTTGCCTTCGACGAATGCCTTTTCGCAATCTGGTTCAAGGGATTTTAAGAATTCAGTAAAGTTTAACGTGTCCAATACGTTGCTTTATGATAACTCCTTACAGTTTTCGTATGAAAGAATGATTAAAGAAAACCAAAGTTTGAATATTTTTGCCGGATATCAGGAGTTCCCATTATTAACAGTTAATATTACAGACGTTAATTTTGATAAAAGTAGCAATAGAAAAGGGTATTCATTTGGTGCAGATTATCGATTTTATTTAGGAAGTGTCAATAAATATAAAGGACCGAGAGGGGTTTATTTGGCTCCGTTTCTAAGCTTTTTTCAGTTTGATACAGACAGAAATATGTATTATACCAATCCAGATACAGGAGTTACCAGTAATTCTAATCTTTCTTCAAAATTTAATTTAACCAATATTGGAGGTGAGTTAGGGTATCAATTTGTTTTATGGGATAGATTCGTCATAGACTGTGTATTATTTGGTCCTTCAATAACAAGATATAAATTTAATACCAAATTAGATAATAATATTGATGGACTTGACAATAATGAAGTGTACCAAAAAATTATCGAAGCAATAAAAGATAGATTCCCCGGAGTTGAAGGAATTACGGGTGATGAAGGTATAGAAAAAAAAGGTGTGCAATCGATCACCGCTGTAGGTTTTAGATATAATATCAGTATAGGATATAGATTTTAATACATCAATTACAAATAGAAGCCTCAAATGTTTTTGAGGTTTTTTTTTATTCAGTTTTTTATCAAGCCTTAAAATGGTGAGTATTAAAGTTGAAAATCTAAATTTTGGCAATGTTTAAATTTTATATAAAATCCAAATATGGTTTTGCAAAACTCAATATGTAGCAGAAAATATAAATTTTTATCATTTGCTGTTTTTTTAATATACAATTGCTCAATTGCTCAGGATTTAGAGCCAAGAGCTTATGCTAATTTGCCGATTGGAGTAAATGCTATAGTTGGCACTTACGGATATATGAAAGGTGACGTAGTTTCTGAGCCTACTTTACCAATTGAAGATTTTGTGATTTCAAGTAATAATTTTGGTCTGGGTTATATGCGCACATTTGGTTTGGCCGATAAATTAGCCAGGATTCAAGTAGCAATTCCCTATGTAATTATGGATGGAAAAGCCACCGTAAGCGGGCAAAAAATCACAGGAAACCGAACTGGTTTTGGTGATATGCGAATTCGTCTTGGGATTAATTTATTGGGTTCTCCTGCATTAGTCCCAAAAGATTTTGCTCAATATCAGCAAAAGACAATTTTTGGAGTAAGCTTGGTAACTTCGGTTCCTACAGGTATTTATTATCCGGATAAAAGAATAAATATCGGAACCAACCGCTGGGGATTTAAACCTGAAGTGGGGATTTCCAAACGATTTAAACATGTTTATGCTGAATTGTATTCTGGAATTTGGTTTTACACTAACAATGATGAATTTCTGGTTGATAAGGATTTACAGCAAGAGCCTGTACTTTCTTTTCAAGGTCATGCTTGTTATTTCTTTAAAAATCAAATGTGGGTCGGGATAAATGTAAACTGGTTCAGCGGAGGGAAAACAGTAGTTGATGATTTACCGGCTGGAAGTGTAATTAACAGTTCTAGAATTGGAGCTACATTTTCTATGCCTATCTCAAAAATGCAGTCAATAAAGTTACAGCTTAATACGGGAACCTTCAAAAGTATTGGGCTAAATTATGATTCCATTAGTCTTGGTTATCAATATGTTTTTTTCTAGTCTAAAAGATTGTTTTTATAATTTATTCTGTTTTTTAAAATGACCTAATTGTAACTTTATTTTGAAAGTGTACTACTTCAGGGGGAAATTATTATTAATGAATTTATTGTTATAAAGTTGTTAAAATGTTTATATTTGTGTAGTTACATTGTTGGTTATGAGTCAAAAATGCAATTTGTGCTTTGGGTAAGTATTTCATGTTTTTTTGCAAGTTGAATTTTTTAAATTAAAAATTAGCTTATGGATTATCCCTTTTTTAAAAGACTTAAAATAGAATTTGTTATTCTGATAATAACTTGTTTTTTTTATGAAGTCGGATTTTCCCAAAATGAAGAAGAAGCCCGAATCATAAAATTGGATGAAGCCATACAGTTGGGTATTCAGAATAATAATCAGCTAAAAATAGCCAATTCTGATGTCAGTATCGCAAATGAAAATTTAGACCAGTCCCAAATAGCCAAAGCGCCTGTTTTTGGCATGAAAATGGCCTATAATTATATTGGAAATCCCAAAATATTTGAAGGATTTTATGAAAAAAATATCACGGTTGATTATTTTAATCAACAAGCTTCTGCCAATGTTTTTGCGTCAATGCCTTTGTATTATGGAGGAGTGATCAATAATCAGATTGATAAGCAAAAATTAATGGTAAGTATGCAAGAATCGGTTGCAAAGATGACCGAAACAGAAATCAAACAAACTATTACCACACAGTTTTTTACTCTCGAAAAGTTATACAAGCAAATCGAGGTTACTAAACAAAATATTGTCAATACCGATTTGCGAATCAAACAATTGGAATCTAGGGTTTCCAATGGTCAAAACCTTAAGAGTGACTTATTAAGAACCGAATTGCAAAAGTCAAATTTTGAGGTGGCGGTTTTTCACAGTTCGAATTCAATCGAATTGATAAGTAATTATTTGGATATATTGACTGG
>NZ_DASTTN010000107.1:0-3613 GCF_035760125.1 Flavobacterium sp. | reverse complement strand
TCCGCATCCTGGCAATTTCTTGGTTAATGATAACAATCAATTGGTAGCTTTGGATTTTGGCTGTATGAAGAAAATTCCTAATGACTTTTACATTCCGTATTTTGAATTGGTAAACCCAAAAATACTCAACAATCCACAATTATTTAATGAGAAACTTTTTGAACTGGAAATTCTAAGAATGGATGATTCTCCTGAAGAGATTCTTTATTTCACTCAAATGTTTTATGACTTACTGTCACTTTTCACCCAACCTTTTCAAAGAGAAGTCTTTGATTTTTCGGATGCGGAATTTTTCGGAAATATTGCACAACTCGGAGAACGATTTTCAAAAGATACCAACTTAAAAAAAATGAACGGTAACCGTGGTTCCAAACATTTTATCTATATGAACAGAACCTTTTTTGGGCTGTACAATCTATTGTTTGATTTGAAAGCCAATATCGTAGTGAATCATTATAAAAAATATGAATAATTCATTTCAAAAAAATGCGAAATATAGTAATCATTGGCGGAAGTAAAGGAATTGGAAGTGCAATCCTAAGGCAACAATTGGAAAACAACAAAGTACATAACATCAGTAGATCAACTCCTGATGTCATACATACTAACTTAATTCATTACCCCATTTCGATTCTTGAAGATGATTTACCCGAAATTGAAGCCGTAGATGTTCTCATCTATTGCCCCGGTTCGATTACATTAAAACCTATTTTGAGTTTGAATCTTGACGATTTTAGAAATGATTTTGAAATCAACGTAATTGGCGCTGTAAAAGCAATTCAGAAGTATTTGCCTGCCCTAAAAAAAGGAAATAATCCGTCCATTGTATTATTCAGTACCGTTGCTGCCAAACTGGGAATGCCTTTTCACGCCAGTATCGCTACCGCAAAAGCAGGAATTGAAGGATTGGTAAAATCCCTAGGTGCCGAATTGGCTTCTGTGGTTCGAGTAAATGCCATTGCTCCAACCATCACCGAAGAAACTTCGCTTTCTGCTAATATCCTTAGGAACGACCGCATGAAAGAAAACATGATGGAACGCCATCCGATGAAAAATTATCTAAAACCCAATGAAGTTGCCGAAATGGCCAATTACTTACTATCTGAAAATGCCAAATCCATTTCGGGTCAAGTTTTTGAAATGGATTATGGAATCGTAAGTTTTAAATTATAATGACATGAAAATTCTTTTAACAGGCGCAACAGGATATGTAGGCAAACGGCTTTTACCTATTTTGATAGAGCAAGGCCATGATGTTATTTGCTGTGTCCGGGACAAACAGCGTTTTTTTTGTCCAAAAGAATTTGAAAAAAACATACAAATTATAGAAGTTGATTTTTTACAACAAGAATCGTTGGCTCATATTCCAAATAACATAGATGCTGCCTATTATTTAATACATTCTATGTCCGGTTCTGCTAATAATTATGATGAGCTGGAATATATGTCGGCTATAAATTTTGTAGAACAAATCAATAATACCAAGACCAAACAAGTCATTTATTTAAGCGGAATTGTCAACGACCAATCACTTTCCAAACACCTATCCTCAAGAAAAGCCGTAGAAGAGGTTTTGAACACGGGAACTTTTGCCACGACTACATTGAGAGCTGGAATCATAGTAGGTTCCGGTAGTGCATCCTTTGAAATCATTCGGGATTTAGTTCAAAAATTGCCCGTAATGATTACACCAAAATGGCTCAATACCAAATGCCAACCCATAGCTATTGGTGATGTTTTGGATTTTTTGTCAAAGTCACTTTTAAATCCATCAACATACAACCAAAGTTTTGACATCGGTGGTCCAGATATCCTCACTTACAAAGAAATGCTTTTAGGGTTTGCCAAAGCAATTCACCTCAAAAGATACATTTACACCGTGCCGGTAATGACACCAAAATTATCCTCCTATTGGTTGTACTTTGTAACCTCAACCTCCTATAAATTAGCAACAGCATTGGTGAGCAGTATGAAAGTCGAAGTCATTTGCCGAGACAACAGCATCAATTCAATTTTGAATATTAAGCCTATGCCTTATGAACTTGCATTGTCCAAAGCCTTAGTCAAAATTAACAATGACGCTATTGCTTCTAGTTGGAAAGACGCCATGATTAGCGGTCAATTTGTAGGTAACGTAAGCGATTATCTCAAAGTCCCAAAGAAAGACTGCTTTATCGACCGAAGAAAAATGGAAATTAAAAACCGAGCTTTTACCATTAACCAAATTTGGTCCATTGGTGGTGAAACCGGTTGGTATTACGGCGATTGGCTTTGGGAGTTACGTGGATTTATAGACAAACTTTTTGGAGGTGTAGGTTCGAGAAGAGGACGCACCAACAAACACGACATTCACGCTGGTGATGCATTAGATTTTTGGCGGGTTTTGTATGCCAACAAAGACGAAGGTAAACTCATTCTCTATGCAGAAATGAAACTACCCGGTGAAGCCTGGCTCGAATTTAAAATCATCAACAACACTTTGTACCAATCGGCAACTTTTAGACCCGAAGGCATTTGGGGGAAATTATATTGGTATTCCGTTTTACCTTTTCACGGATTTATTTTTAAAGGAATGCTTCATAAGCTCATTCAATAATTTCTTTTTTTGCTAAAAAATAAACCTTTTCAAAATCATTTGGGGGTGCCTCCATTAGACAAAGAGGGCTACTTATAGCACCGCCTCTTCGCCCCCTTCCCCTACTGCTGTCGAGCTATCCATGCTACTTTGGTAGCTTATTTCAAATGAAATTCACTGAACTCCTATGAAAATAAATTAATGTGAAGTAATCCCTCACCCAAAACAACTTCAAGGAAAACGACATGAAATGATTTTCAAAAAAAGGAAAACATATTTAAATCAAACAGTTGCCACACGCAATTTTAAAAGTAATTACTTATAAAAAGAAAATAAAACTACACTTAATCGATTTTTATTGTACTTTTAACTCATGTAATTCAAAATTATGTTAATAGCCCTATATTTCATGTTCACTTATTTGGTAGCAATCGGAATTGCTAATACTAAAGCTAAAAAAGAATATGGTTGGAATACGCAACTATTGATAACAATTGTTGTTTTTCCTGTGGCCATTCCGTTCATAATAATGATGGAAATCCATGCTTTTCTAAATAAAAAATGTACGTTTTAGTAATTCTAAGTTTTAAAAGTAAAGCCCTGTTATATTTTTTTTTAGTAGCCTGAATCCATCCTTCAACAAATCACTTCAAAATACCATTTTTATAAGTAGTAATAGCTCGGTCTCGTGCAAATGCGTGATCAACCATGGGTTCGCAGTAACCTAAATCAAATTCAGGAATCCATTTTCGGATGTAGATTCCTTTTTCGTCAAACTTTTTGAGCTGGATATCGGGATTAAAAACCCTGAAATAAGGTGCCGCATCACAGCCAGTTCCTGCAGCCCATTGCCAGTTACCGACATTAGCCGACAAATCGTAATCCAATAATTTTTCAGCAAAATAAGCTTCGCCCCATTGCCAATTGATCAGTAAATGTTTGCACAAAAAACTAGCCACCACCATACGCACTCTATTGTGCATATAGCCTGTTTCATTGAGTTGGCGCATTCCTGCATCGACCATAGGATAACCGGTA
>NZ_DASTTN010000106.1:0-8307 GCF_035760125.1 Flavobacterium sp. | reverse complement strand
AGTAAATCG
Source organism: Flavobacterium sp. (assembly GCF_035760125.1). Classification (GTDB taxonomy): domain Bacteria; phylum Bacteroidota; class Bacteroidia; order Flavobacteriales; family Flavobacteriaceae; genus Flavobacterium. The sequence goes on along the minus strand of NZ_DASTTN010000106.1, from coordinate 8,298 downwards.
ATGGAATTTCGATTTGCTCTTGTTCGATATAACTCCAAACATCCAATTCAGTCCAGTTTGAAATTGGAAAAACACGTACATTTTGTCCATTTTCAATTTTTCCGTTCAAAAGGTCAAACAATTCAGGACGTTGGTTTTTTTCATCCCATTGACCAAAATCATCACGAACAGAAAAAATACGTTCTTTAGCTCTTGCTTTTTCCTCGTCACGACGTGCTCCACCAATACAAGCATCAAATTTAAATTCTTCGATAGCGTCCAATAATGTAGTCGTTTGCAAACTGTTTCTACTAGAATATTTCCCTGACTCTTCCACTACTTTCCCTTCATCAATAGCATCTTGCACATTACGAACGATTAATTCCAATCCTAGTTCGGCTACCAATTTATCTCTAAATTCAATAGTCTCAGGAAAATTGTGCCCTGTATCCACGTGTAACAATGGAAAAGGAATTTTGGCTGGAAAAAATGCTTTTTGTGCCAAACGCACTAATGTAATTGAATCTTTACCGCCAGAGAAAAGCAAAACGGGTTTGTCAAATTGAGAAATAACTTCCCTGAATATGTAAATTGCTTCGCTTTCTAAAGCATTTGTTTTTAAAACTGAACTCATTTTTATTAATTTAAAGATTAAATGATTGAAAAATTTAAAGATTTAAAAATCATTTATAATTCATAATTATTTTTGGTGTAAACCACATTCTTTGTGACTCGATTCCCATGACCATCTTCCTGCTCTGATATCTTCTCCTTCGGCAATGGCTCTCGTACAAGGCGCACAACCGATACTTACAAAACCTTTTTTGTGCAAGGCATTTTGAGGAACATTATTATCATCAATATACTTTTGAACATCAGCCAAACTCCATTTCAGCAACGGATTGAATTTTATGATATTAAAATGAGCATCATATTCGAAGGCTGCCAAATCATTTCTGTTTTCCGATTGCTCAGCACGTAAACCCGTAATCCAAATTTCATTTCCTTTCAAAGCTTTGGTCAACGGCGCCACTTTTCGAATAAAACAACATTCTTTTCTGTTCTCAACCGATTCGTAAAAGCTGTTTGGCCCTTTTGTATTCAACAAATTCTCCACAGCGCTGGCCTCCGGAAAATAAGATTGGATAGCTACTTTGTATTTTTTTATTGTTCTATGAAAAACATCATATGTTTCTTGAAATAATCTGCCTGTATCCAATGTAAAAATGGTAATTGGCAAATCATTTTTGGCAATCAAAGCGGTTATAACCTGATCTTCCTGACCAAATGAAGTCGAAAAAACCACTTTCCCTTTATACTCATTAGCCAAAAAAGCCAATGTTTCCTCAATGGAGAAACCTGCTGTTTTTTCTAATAAAGTATTTGCTATTGCTGTGCTCATTTTTATTTTGCTTTTAATTTTAAATCCATTACCCTATCGGCTTACTAGATTACTTTGCAAAAGTAACACTTTTTTTTAAATTCAAAATTATTTTTAAATAAAATTTAATAGTTTAGAATGCAATGTCTGCCAGAGAGTTACTTTCAAGTACCTTAAGGGTATTGTCCCTAACCTGAGTCATTAAGCGTCGTGCGGCACAAGTAGTTTCGTCATCACAATCATCACATTTTTCATAAAAATTGTGACTTGCGCAGGGAAGCAATGCAATTGGCCCTTCGAGAATGCGATATACTTTGGCCATACTTATATCTTTTGGGTCTTTTATCAAGTAGTAACCACCGCCTTTTCCTTTTTTTGCCCCCAGAAAACCAGAGTTTCTGAGCAATAACAGAATACTTTCCAAAAATTTAATCGAAATATGTTCATTTTTTGCAATTTCAGCAATTTGAACAGGTGTATTATCTTTTTGGCGCGCCAAAAAGGTAAGTGCTTTTATTCCGTATTTTGTTTTCTTTGAAAGCATTTAAAGTGTTTTTATTATAAGAATTAAATCACATTGAATTATGTTTACGAAACTACAAACTTTATCCTTTTATCAGCAAATTGTATGAAACTATTTAAAATTTCATTACAAATAGAAGTTGCAAATTCTTTTTCAGTATAAAAATCGTGTTCTTTACTTTTTATAATTTCAAAATCTATGGAATGCTTTTCAAACCAATTATTAGCTGGCTTATTGCTGTCATTTTCTCCATAATAGAGTTTTAATGCTCCATTGGGAATTTCATTCTCATACCGCAATCTTGTTGATGAAACCGCAAAAAGTTTTCTAACATTCAATCCCTTCAAAGCAGATTTCCAAGCAATTGTTCCACCGATGCTAAAGGCTAGAATATCTATTCGATTCTTTTCTGTCTTCAAAAGATTCTCAACGACCATTTCTATTCCGCCATTAACAAACTGATTATGTAGACTTTTTTCGGTATAATCAGTTTTGTCTATTTCACCCAATTCGCAACAATCGTAATATTGAATTTCGAACTTATCCTTCAATAGTTCTACATAAACTAAAACCCATTCCGATTTTTCTTTTCCCCACAAATCCGATAAAATGATTAATCTTGGTTTCATATAATTATAAGATGACTAAAACCAAATTTACAATTTTGACAAATTAAAAACAGATTTATTTTGCAGCAAATCAATAATTATATTTTCATAATAAGTAAAAAATCTTATAATTATAAGTTAATTATTGTTTATTTTCGTACAAATAAAAAAAATACACTATTTTTGCGCAACAATCAAAAAAACAAAAATATGAAAAAAAGATTTTTATTAGCTGCCTTATTATTTTCAGTCATATTAACTGCACAAACCGAGAAAGGTACTTTTGCAATTAGCGGAAAAACCGGATTAGGCTTCAATTCAACAACCGTAAAATATGAAAATTCAGGAAATACTACCGATGGACCAAAAACTAATTCCTTTAATATCTCTCCAAGCGTTAGTTATTTTATAATTGATAATTTATCGTTAGGTCTGGACTTTAATTATAAAACCGTTTCCACTAAACAGAAAATTTTAGTTCTAACTCCAGATGGCATGAATGGTATGATAATTGATGAAAAAAATACTAATAATACACTTTCAATTATACCAACCGCAACCTATTTTTTTTCCAAAGGAAAAACAAGACCTTATCTAAATGCAGGAATCGGTTTTGGCAATACAAAACAAGAAAATAACTATTCAGCTTCATCACCAGAAATTTCAAATTTTAGCACAAGTAATAATGGCCTTGTGTGGGGTGCTGGTGCAGGTCTTGCTTATTTTATTTCAAAAACAATTAGTTTTGATTTAGGCTTAGACTATTCCGAATTCTCTTTTAAAGAAAATAATGTAAAGACAAAATCAGGGGCATTTGGTGCTAATATAGGAATTTCGGTATTTCTAAAATAGAAAAAAATCTATTGTTGCAAATTCACAATTCCATCTCTCCTAGAAACACAAAACCCACAGTTTGAACTGTGGGTTTTTGCAATAATTATAAATCTTTAAGAAAGCGCCTGTTCCAAATCGGCAATGACATCTTCCACGGTTTCCAATCCTACAGAAACACGCACCAAACCATCTGTAATACTCACCGCCAAACGTTCTTCGACAGTTAATTTACTATGAGTCGTTGAGGCTGGATGTGTCACAATTGTTCTCGTATCGCCCAAATTTGGTGATAGAGAACATAATTTTATTTTATCCAAAAATGTTCTTCCCGCTTCGATTCCGCCTTTGATTTCAAATGCAACGATGTTACCTCCCAATTTCATTTGCTTTTTGGCTAATTCATATTGTGGATGCGATTTTAAAAATGGATATTTTACGGTATTTACATTAGGATGGCTTTCTAAAAACGTAGCTACTTTCAATGCATTTTCACAATGTCTATCAACACGGATAGCTAAAGTTTCCAAGCTTTTCGACAATACCCAAGCATTAAAAGCAGACAATGAAGGGCCTGTAAGTCGGGAAAACAAATAAATATCTTTTATCAAATCGGCATTTCCAACTGTAATTCCTCCCAATACTCTTCCTTGGCCATCAATCAATTTAGTTGCAGAATGCACTACCAAATGCGCTCCCCATTTTATAGGTTGCTGAAGGTAAGGCGTGGCAAAACAGTTGTCGATAATCAAAATCAAGTTATGTTTTTTGGCAATTGCTCCCAAAAGTTCTAAATCAATAATATCGACCGCCGGGTTGGTTGGTGATTCAGCAAAAAGTATCTTCGTATTTGGTTTTATAAAACTCTCTATGGTTTCTGGTTTAGTAAGGTCAAAATAGGAAGTTTCTATTCCCCACTTTGGAAAATAATTCACAAACAACGAGTGGGTTGCTCCAAAAACACTGCTGGCAGAAACAATATGATCACCTGATTTCAACAAAGCCGCAAAAGTAGAATAGACAGCCGCCATACCCGATGCAAATGCAAAACCAGCTTCAGCACCTTCCATTTTGCAAATTTTATCTACAAATTCGTTGGTATTTGGATTGCTATATCGGCTGTAAATATTTCTGTCTTTCTCTTCTGCAAAAGAAGCGCGCATGTCTTCAGCATCTTCAAATACAAAACTAGACGTTAAGTACAAGGGCACTGAATGCTCCAAAAATTGTGTTCTTTCTAATTGATTACGGATGGCTTGGGTTTCAAAACCAAATTCTTGTTCGTTCATTGTTATTTATTTTTAAAGCTATATCACGAAGATTCACAAAGTTTTTCTTTGAGATTTCCCAATAAAAGGCCTCTTATTATTTAAAATTAAAGTTCAAAAGTTGATGAATTTAGATTTTGGCTAATTCTTCTCCGTTAACGACTACTTTATAATGTATGGTTACATTTGGTTCCAATGTTTTGGAAACTGAACAATATTTCTCGAAAGAAAGTTGTGCTGCTCTGGCCGCTTTCTCTCCGTTGACTGTTCCTTCCAAATAAAATACTACGTGAATATCTTTGAATGGTTTTGCCTCATCTACCTGTACACGTTCGCCTTCAACCTCAGCTTTGAAAGAAGTGATTTCCTGACGTTGTTTCTTTAGAATCGAAATCATATCAATACCGCTACAGCCTGCAACGCCCATTAATACTAATTCCATTGGACTTGGCCCCATATTGTCACCGCCAAATTCCGGACGGCTATCTACATTTACAATATGACCTCTTTCGTTTTTTAATTCAAAATGGAAGTTGTCGTTTACTCTGTTTAAGGTTACTTTCATTGTTGTTGTTTTTATGTCTTAAATCTTAAATTATTATCCTTTATCCGATAATCTCAAAATGTCTCCGAAAACTCCTCTGGCTGTTACTGCTGATCCTGCTCCAGCTCCTTGAATCACGATAGGTCGGTCTCCGTAAGATTCTGTGTAAATCTCAAAGAACGAATCCGAGCCTTTCAATCCACCCAAAGCAGTTTCTTTTGGCACTGAAACCAATTTCACTTCCAAATTTCCTTTGTCATTTTGTAAATCACCTGATAATTCTCCAATGTATCGTAACACGTGATTTGGTTGCTGATCTGCTTTAATTTTTGCATAAATAGGATCAAACTCGGTCAATTTGTTTAAGAAGTCAGAAACATCACCTTCACGTAAATGTTCAGGAATTAAATTCTGAATAGAAATCTCTTCAAACTCATTTTGCAAGTCCAATTCTCTTGCCAAAATCAATAATTTTCTACCCACGTCGTTTCCACAAAGGTCTTCTCTTGGGTCAGGTTCTGTATATCCGTTATCGATGGCTTCTTTTAATATTTCGCTGAACGGAGCATCTTTCGCAGAGAAATTATTGAACAAATAACTCAATGTTCCTGAGAAAACCCCTTTTATCTTGGTAATATTTTCACCCGAAAGGTGCAATAATTTTATCGTGTCAATCAATGGCAAACCAGCACCAACATTCGTCTCATAAAGATACGTTTTTTGATTGTCTTCCAATACTTGTCTCAACTGTTTGTAAAACGAATAACTCAATGTGTTAGCCACTTTATTGGACGAAATCAAGTCGAAACTATTCTCTGCCAATTTGATATAATTTTCAACAAAATCAGCAGATGCCGAATTGTCAATCGCAATCAAATTCTCCAAGTGATGCTCATTTGCATAAGCAATAACATCGTCAATTGTATACGAAGTTCCAGCTGTTTGAATTTCATTTCTCCAGTTTGGAGAAACGCCATCTTTATTTAAAAGCACACTTTTAGAATTCGCAATCGCAAAAACATTCAGCTTGATTCCTTTGCGTTTTTCTATGGCGCCAGACGATTCTAAAATTTGATTGATCAGCGTTCCTCCAACCAATCCGTGACCGAAAATCGCGATATTGATTTTCTTTGAAACCCCAAAAATCTCTCCGTGAATCACATTCAGAGCTTTGTTCAACTCTGATTTTTTAACCACCAAACTCACGTTTTTACCCGTAACCGTGTTGTTGAAGAGAATAGGAACAATTTTGTTTTTGATTAAAGCTGTGTACGGTTTGTGAAACGTGCTCAAGTCCTGTCCAATAATAGAAATCACCGAAACATTGTCCGTAACCGTAATTTTATTTACGTCTTTCGAGTAAAAATCATTTTCAAATTCTTTCTCCAGTTCAATCATCGCACGAGTCGCTTTGTCCGCATCAACCACAAGCCCAATTCCTCTTTCAGATGAACCTTGTGAAATGATACTAACACTGATTTCGTTGTCACCCATCACTTTGAAAATACGGGCATCAACACCTGTTTTCCCTAGCAATCCTCTACCTTCCAGATTCACCAAAGCCACATTTTCCAGAACAGAAAGCGTTTTTATCCCTTCTTTACCCGCATTCGAAGTGATTAACGTTCCTTGATTTTCGTGATTGAATGTATTCAAAATACGAAGTGGAATATTTTTTTCCAACAAAGGAATGATAGTCTTCGCGTGCAAAATTGTTGCGCCAAAATTGGCCAACTCATTTGCTTCATTAAACGTCAAATGGTCAATTTTTTTGGCATCAAAAACCAAATCCGGATTCGCCGTATAAATTCCGTCAACGTGAGTGTAATTTTGAAGTTCCGTTGCGTCCAGATAATTTGCCAACAACGAAGCCGTATAATTACTGCCGTTTCTTCCCAGAGTTGTTGCCTCATTTTTAATATTGGAACCAATAAAACCAGTAACGACATTGACTGTTTCTCCATTATGTTCCTTAAAATAAGCCACCACATTTTTCTTCGAAAGCTGTTCAACTGGCTGTGCATCTCCGTAATTCGAATCGGTTTTTATTAATTCTCTTGTGTCGGAAAAATTAGCTTTTATGCCATTTTTTATTAAAATAGCTGTCAATAATTTAGCTGAAATCAACTCTCCTTTAGACAATACTTCGTCCTTAATTTTCACACTATAATCCCCAATCAAGCTCACACCCTCAAAAAGTTTTTCCAATTTATTGAACTCTTCAGACAAATCCACATCCTCATAAATGTCTTGTTGGTAGTTTTTAAAGTCTTCAAAAAGTGGTTTGTAATCTCCATTTTTAGAAGCCAAAGCCAATATTTCTTCCAGTTCGTCCGTTGCATTTCCACGCGCCGAAACCACAACTGCAATCTGTTCTCCGTTATTCACTTTTCCGGCAATAATTGCCACCACCTTATTGAGCCCGTCTCCGTTTGACAAAGACTTCCCTCCAAATTTTAATATTTTCATTTTGATATATTTTTTTCTAGCTTAAAAACTCCTTTAAGCAAATTGTCCAGTTGTTTATATTCAATCAAAAAAGCATCGTGCCCGTGAATGGAATCAATCTCTTGAAACGATACATTCGCTTTGTGCTTTTTTAATGTTTCGTATGTCTCTTTATTTTCATTTACCGTAAAAAACAAATCCGAATTGATTCCAATAATATGAATATCCGCCTCAATTTGTGAAGCTACGGCAATAAAAGATTCTCTGTTTTTGGAAATATCTATTGTTTTCAGCAATTGATTCATCAGCTTATATGCCGAAAGTTGAAAACGTTTTTGTAATTTCTTTCCGTGATGATTCAGCCAACTTTCGATATTAAAAATAGCTAATTCCTCATTGGTAGTTCGATCAAATTTTGCTTTAAAAGACTCCGGCGTTCTATAGCACAACATCGCGTGAATGCGAGCATCTTCAATCGGTTTAACCGAATTATTCAAAATTTGTTCCTGCAAAAAACAATTGGCAATCAACCAATCGGTCGATTTCCAGTCGGTCGCAATCGGAATTAGGTGTTTTGTTATTTGTGGTGCCAATGCGGCAATTTCCCAAGCGATTCCGCCACCTACAGAACCACCAATAATGGCAAATAATTGATTAATCTGAAGTGCCTTAAGCCCTTCTATAAAAAGTCTGGCCACATCTCTGGCCGTAAAATC